>JAENZU010000243.1 GCA_016841125.1 Melioribacter sp.
ACATCCTGATATTAAAGTGCATAGCTTATCCGAATTTACAGATTGCCGGCAGGAGTTAAAATGCCTGGATTAAGCTTAGTCTTTTCAAAAGGCAAAGAATGTTCAATAGATCAACAACTTGTAAAAAAAGCTTTCAGTCATTGATTTATAACGAACATTATTATCAGTGTATTTATAAGTTTAGCAGTCAGCGTTTTATCGGCTCAACTAAATACACCAGCTACCCAATCAAGTTTATTGAAAATGAAAAATTCAATATTTATTTTGAAGGAAAAATTTATAATAAAAAAGAAGCTGAATTAGAAAAAGATCTGTCAAATTTTGCCGAACTACTGTCTGCCGGTTTGCAAGGGGATGCAGTATTGCAATGGTTGTTGGATGCGGACGGAGATTTTCTAATTGTTATTGAGGATAAAATAAATAAAAACGTCTTTGTAGTTAACGATGCTCTCGGCAGACTTCCAACTTATGTTTTAGAAATTGATGGATGTTTGATAATAACTCGTGAGATAAGATTTGCAATTGACTTTTTAGGTCAGATCAAATTTGATAAACTCGGTATCGCACTTAGTCTGATTTTTGGCTATCCAATCGGAGATAGAACATATTACAGCGGTGTTAAAAGAATGAAACCTGCTAATTTAATTAGTATTGACATCAGTAAATCAGTGGTGAGCAGTCAAATTTTGAATGATTTTAATATGGAAATAAAAACGAACAAAGATAAACCGTTCTCTGAAATCGTACATAATCTATCTGATTTGTTTTTACAATCCAGTAGAAATAGAATTAATACTTGCGCCAACCCGGTTTTATCCTTAAGCGGCGGATTGGATTCTCGGGCAGTTGCCGCGGGAATCACTTATGCGGAATCAAAAATAAAAGCTGTTTCATATTTAGACAGCAACAACTTGGCTGAGCTGGATGTGAAGATTGCTAAAGTTATTGCCGGTGAATTAAAAATTCCTTGGAGATTAATTAAGCTTAAACAAGCCGATTTAAAGGACTTTAGAGAATTGATCCAGTTAAAGGGTGGTTTGAACCATCTTGGAATGAGTTTTATCCTTAGGTTCTTTAAAAAACTAAGGAAAGAGTATGGCGATAATATTACTTATTCTACGGGAGACGGAGGAGATAAAACTTTGCCTGATTGGAGACCTCTAAGAAGATTGAAGAATTTGGATGATCTTATTTATTTGGCAATCAATACTGAACAAAGATCTCCCATTGAAACCGTTGAAAAAATAACCAGTATTCCCAAATCTGAAATTTTAGACGAAATACGATCTATTTTTGAATCATACCCGGAAAAAAATTTGAAAATGAAGTTTATTAGATTTTTAATTTACGAGAGAGCCTATAAATTTTTATTTGAGGGGGAAGACAGGAACAGATCTTACTTTTGGAGTGTTGCGCCATTTTATTCTGTCCCCTTTTTCAGATATGCGATGAATATTCCTGAAAAATATAAAACAAATTATAAATTATATAGACATTTTCTCACCGAACTTTCACCCGCTCTCGCCTCTATACCCAACGAAAAATTTAATAAAGCCATTACTTCTTATAAATTTAGAGTATTTAAATTTTTTCAAAAGATTTATTGGTTAATGCCGCTGCAATTTTTAAGACGCAAAAAAGTTACCGATACACCAACCTTGAATAAGGTTGTTGATGATGAATTAATAGATATTTTCAACTATCAATTGAAAAATTGTCAAGACTTAAAAAAGTATTTTGAAATAAACGAACTCAAAGATAGTTTTGTTAAAATGAAGAGACATGAATTTTATAATTTATTAACAATCACAAGTACAATTGACCAATACGAATCAGAGGTAAGTACGTTAGATAGATATGCACTTCAATAATATTAACCTTGATGGAATGCTCGCCAAGCAGCTTCTTCAATTGTCCTAATTGAATTTTTAGGATTGGTAAAAGATAAAATGTTAGGTGTTTTAATTTTGATCAACACTTAATTATATCTAAATTTATCCTTGTTCTAACAAAGAAAATACTATGTTCGATCAACTAAAAAAATTATTAAAACAATCATCCGTTTACGGAATTGGCGCAGTTGTATCACCAATGATTTCATTTATCATGCTGCCGATCTACACTCGTTTTCTAACTCCGGATGATTATGGTTTATTGGCACTTACCGGGGTTGTTAGTGTATTTATGCAGTCGGTTTTCTCACTAGGTGTCAGTCAGGGTTTAATAAGAATCTATTTTGTGTATAAGGATAAAGAGGAACAAAATGAAGTAGCAACGACTTCAATATACTTCGGTGTACTATCTTCTGTGATAATTGTATTAATTTTATATCTACTCGCCCCTGTAATATCTCCAATCCTTTTTAAAGTTGAAAATGCCGAAACTTTATTCAAACTATTAATATATATTTTCTTCGTAACCTCAACTTCCAGCAAGTTTGCTGCAGTATTTAAATCGGAAGAAAAAGCCGGGCTCTATACAGTTTTCAATATTGCAACCTTAGTACTTACACTTTCACTTAATATACTTTTTGTTGTGGTATTAGAGAGAAAAGTAGTAGGTATTCTTGAAGCTGGATTGATTAGCAATACAATTATGATGCTGCTTATGATCCCATTTGTGCTGCGCAAATAGAAAATCAGTTTCTCGCTATTTTAACTCAAGGAGATACTTGCCTTTGGGCTGCCGCTTATTCCCGCTGGCATGGCTGACATTATTTTAAGTTTATCGGATAGATATTTCCTTGACAACTATGTTGGTTTAACCGAGGTGGGTCTTTATTCCATAGGTTACCGCATTGCCGGTATGCTCAGCATTATAATTATGAAACCGTTTAGTTTTGCCTGGTCGCCATATATGTTTTCTATTGCAAGCAGACCGGATGCAAAACAAATTTATGCAAAAGTGCTTGTTTACTATACTTTCCTTTCAGCCTTTGCGGGGCTTGGATTATCGATTTTTGCCGAAGAAGCATTGAAAGTGATAGCAACTCCCGAATACTTCAGCGCTAATAAAATAGTACCGGGAATTGTTGTTTCCTATATTCTTTGTGGAATGATGTCTATTTTAGTTGCCAGCATACATATCAAGAAGAAATCAAAATACGTAGCTGTTATTTTTATTGGTGCCGCAATAGTTAATTTAACTTCCAATTATACTTTAATTCCTATACTCGGAATGTGGGGAGCCGCATTGGCAACTCTAATTTCTTATGCATTCTTAAATATTTCATTTCTCTGGTTTTCGCAGCGATTGTATCCGATAGATCATGAGTTCGATCGAATTTTCAAAATCGCACTGATCAGCATTGCTATTTATTTCCTTACACTTATTAGTGTTTTTCCAAACAGCCTAACTCTTACTATTATTTATAAACTTATTTTATTTTTATCATTCCCATTTCTCCTTTATTCTATCAAGTTTTATAGAAAAGAAGAATTAACTAAAGGATGGGAATTTTTTAATAAGTTATTAGTGAGATTTAAAATCAAAAAAAATATAGAAATATAAAAATTGGGTAAACTAAGTAGTGATTAAGTTATTAAAAAAAATTGCTGAAAAAGGAATTAAATCCTCCGGTTTAAGAATTATTTATAAATACCGAAAACCCTATTTAGCAAAAAAATTGAGAAAAAAATATCAGTTAAAGGGCAGTTTTATAACTGATCGTGACTTTCAAAAAGTAATTAGAATTCCTGATAATTTAAAAGAGGAATTCAATCGCGCAGTCTCCGATAATAAAGTTGAAGCAGCAAATGAAATTTTGCTGGCACACCTAAGAAATAGGGAAAACCCTAAATTTCTTGTTGATCATAAAAATCTGGTTTCGATTAAAGAATTATTTTTGAAAAATTATCAGGGGGAAGTTGAAGCGGCAATTGAAAAAGCCGATAGAATTTTGAAACATGATTTTAAGTGGATTACACCAAACTGCCCTCAATTTGATGAAAAGATAAATTGGCATTCTGCTTTCAGTGAGGGCAAATCTTGGCCGCTTGATTTTTTTCTCGATTTAGATTATTGGAGCAGTAAAAAACCTGGCGATATAAGACAGAACTGGGAATTTAACCGTCACCAGTATTTTGTTACTTTAGGTAAAGCTTATTTGTTTACCGGTAATGAAAAATATGCAGCGGAGTTCGTAAATCAAATAGACGATTGGATTGATCAAAATCCTGCCGGATACGGCTGTAATTGGATTCACTCACAGGAAACTGCCATCAGAATGGTTTCATGGATTTGGGCATTTTTTCTTTTTATTAACGCACCTGCCTTCACAAAAGAAAAAAAAATCAAAGTGCTTAAATCACTTTACCAGCATGCCGATTATACTTATCTCACACTCTCTCACGACACAGTGACCCACAACCATTTGGTATCGGAAGTTTGCGGGCTTGCGTTTTTTGCAATACTATTTCCTGAATTCAAACTCTCAAACAAATGGGAAACAACGGGGCTAAGAATTTTTGAACGCGAGCTGTTGAAGCAAGTTTGGGAGAATGGTCCCCAAGCTGAGCTTTCCACCAATTATCATTTATTTGTATTGGATTCATTTTTAAATGTCAAAATTCTTTTAGATAAAAATGATCGGTCAATTTCTAGGGAATTAAATGATCGCATAGAAAAGATGATTGAATATGTGATGAATTTTTTAAGACAGGACGGAACGTTTCCGTTAATTGGGGATAATGACTCGGGGCGCATTTATAAATTATCCGAAAAGGATTCCAAAGATAGGCGATCGTATCTTTCAACCGGTGCTGTTCTTTTTAATCGTCCCGACTTTAAATATTCAGCGGGAAAATTTTACGAAGAATCATTTTGGCTGCTTGGAATTTCCGGTTTAAATAAATTTAAAAATATAAATTCTATTCCGCCATTAGAGAACGCCGCAGTTTATGAAAATATTGGGAATGCTTTTTATAAAACCGGTGGTGATGCTCAATCAATATATTTTCTCTTTAGATCAGGACCGGCAAATTTAAGGAAAGAAGTTGCTTTTGCTCATAATCATGCTGATTATCTAAACTTCAACTTATCCTTCGGCGGAGTTAATTTTTTCGTAGATCCCGGTACTTATCAATATAGTTTGGATGATAACTGGCGTTATTATTTCCGCTCAACAAACGCGCACAATACTATTTCTATTGACGGTGATGATCATCTCGATGTTAAATCTTTCAGATTCGGAATTCCGGAAATTAAAACCGCAAGGATAAACGATTATCAAATTACGGATGATTATTTTTATATTAATGCCGAACACTTTGGTTATACCAAAAAAGGAATAAATCATAGCCGAAAAGTTTTTGTTTCAAAAGAGTCTTTTGTGATTATCGTCGATCATATTTCCGGAACCGGAAGTCATTTAATTAGAAGAAATTTTAACATCGGGAAAGCCGGAATTCAGCAATTGGATAATTCCAGAATATTATTAGAACTAAACAATAAAAAAGCAGTAATCGATTATTTGGAAAATACGGAATTATCTATTGTAAAAGGAAAAGAAGACCCTGTGGAAGGCTGGGTTTCCGAAACTTACGGTGAAAAATATCCGTCTTCGATTATTTATGATGAACTAAAAACAGAATTACCGTCGACGCGTGCGGTTATAATTTATAATAAAACTGAACTTCCTTTTGAAATTGAAGATTTTCTAATTAATGAGCACGAACAATCTTTTACAATTTCAAATGGATCAAATCAATTTGTGGTGGAAATGCATAACAAGTTGAATTTTCTCAAAAAAGCGAATTAAAAAATGTCTAAAGTATTCCTCTATTACGTAAGTGAAATGCCGAACAATGTAATAAGATCTCAAGTAGTTGAATATATTGCGCTGCAGGAAAAATTAGGTGTTCAATTTGATATTTTATTTCA
>JAENZU010000244.1 GCA_016841125.1 Melioribacter sp.
GTTAAATGATAAGTATTTAATCCCGACTTAGATTTTCTTGGGCTTGTGGAAACATGCCTCGGCAAAAACTTTTCTTATAGTTATCTTGTAGCCAAGCCACGCCAGAGGCTTGTAAACCTTAAAGAATATTAGTCGATTTGTCATCCCGACAGCTTTCGGGATGACAAATTTGGGTTAATTTACAATAAAATCAATTTACAAATTCTTCTATTTCATGCAAATAAAAAAGCCAGGCAAAACCCGGCTTTGTTTAACTCTAGCATTATTTTTCTAATCAACCAAAACGGTTGTTTATCTCTTCCATAATTTTGATACCTGCTTCCGGTATTTTAGTGCCGGGTCCAAAGATAGCAGCAGCACCATGTTCGTATAAAAAATCATAATCCTGAGAAGGAATGACACCGCCGACGATGACAATTATATCGTCACGATCAAGCTTTTTTAAATCTTCAACTAATTGTGGAAGAAGTGTCTTGTGACCCGCTGCAAGAGAGCTCATCCCAACCACGTGAACGTCATTTTCAACTGCTTGTTTAGCGGTCTCTTCAGGAGTTTGGAATAGCGGACCGACATCGACATCGAATCCCATATCGGCATAAGCTGTAGCTACAACTTTGGCACCCCGGTCGTGACCGTCCTGCCCCATTTTAGCGATCATTATTCTTGGGCGCCTTCCTTCACGTTCTGCAAATTCATCTGTCATTTGTCTGGCAATATTCATTTTGTCATTCTTGTCTTCGGAGTACTCGCTGCTGTAGACTCCTGAAATAGTTCTAGTCACGGCTTGATATCTCCCTGATACTTTTTCAATTGCATCCGAAATTTCTCCAAGTGTTGCACGAACCCTTGCCGCCTTTACAGATAATTCTAAAAGATTACCTTCATTTGTTTCGGCACTTTTAGTAATTGCATCCAATGCGGCTTTAACATCTGCTTCATTTCTTGAGGCTCTAATTTTTTCTATTCTTTTTATCTGAGAGAGTCTAACAGCAGTATTATCAACTTCGAGTATTTCAATCGGGTCTTCTTTTTCAAGTCTATATTTATTGGTCCCGACTATTGTCTCTCTACCGGAATCAATTCTTGCCTGTCGTCTTGCAGAAGCTTCTTCAATTCTCATTTTCGGAATGCCCGCCTCAATTGCCTTAGTCATTCCGCCGTAAGATTCAACTTCAAGTATATGTTCCCAGCCTTTATCTAGCAGTGCTTTAGTGAGTGACTCAACATAGTATGAACCGCCCCACGGATCAATAACTTTTGTAATGTTAGTTTCATCCTGCAGATAGAGCTGGGTGTTTCGGGCAATCCTTGCTGAAAAGTCGGTGGGCAATGCAATAGCTTCGTCAAGTGAGTTTGTATGAAAGGACTGAGTATGACCAAGAGCTGCAGCCATAGCTTCCATGCATGTTCTTAAAACATTATTAAATGGATCTTGCTCGGTTAAACTCCAGCCTGAAGTTTGCGAGTGGGTTCGTAAAGACATCGACTTAGGATTTTTAGGATTGAACTGTTTTATAAGTTTAGCCCAAATTAATCTGGCAGCGCGTAGTTTGGCAACTTCCATAAAATAATTCATGCCTTCCGCCCAGAAGAATGAAAGGCGCGGAGCAAATTCATCAATGCCCATGCCTGCCTTAATTCCGGTGCGGACATACTCTAATCCATCGGCTAATGTATAAGCCATTTCAAGATCTGCTGTAGCACCGGCTTCCTGCATATGATAGCCGGAAATACTGATGCTGTTGAACTTAGGCATATTCTCTGAAGTAAACCTAAAAATATCTGCAATTATTCTCATCGAAACTTCAGGCGGATATATGTAAGTATTCCGTACCATGTATTCTTTTAGAATATCATTTTGGATTGTGCCTGTGAGTTGAGCATGTGAAACGCCCTGCTCTTCGGCAGCAACAATGTAAAATGCAAGCACGGGTAAAACCGCACCGTTCATTGTCATTGAAACCGACATTTTATCAAGCGGTATTTGGTCGAACAATATTTTCATATCTTCGATGGAGTCAATTGCAACACCGGCTTTACCGACATCACTAACAACACGCGGATGATCCGAATCGTATCCGCGGTGTGTGGCTAAATCAAATGCAACAGATAAACCTTTTTGGCCTGCCGCTAAATTTCTGCGGTAAAACGCATTACTCTCTTCTGCAGTTGAAAAACCCGCATATTGTCTTACCGTCCAAGGACGGGCAACGTACATTGTACTGTAAGGTCCGCGTAGAAAGGGAGCCATTCCGGACATATAATCAAGATGTTCCATCTCAATTAGATCATCGGCAGTATAGAGAGGTTTTACATTAATTTTTTCCATCGTTTCCCAAACAAATTCATCAACCGACTTTCCGGTTTCCTCCTTAAATTTTTGGCTCCACTCTTCATAAGAAACATTTTTGGGTTTTAGATCCAATTCAATTTCTGAAAAATTTGGTTTCATTTTCAAATCCTCATTTACTTCTTGGCGCCTTAGCGTCTTTGCGGTAAAAGAATGAAAAACAACCGCAAGGTCGCAGAGACGCAAAGATTTATTATCTAATTTTATTAAAAAGCTTATTTAGCAACTCATACGCATCACAACCAAGATAAATAAAATCATCAACTCCCGATTTTTTATGTTCTTCAATTTGATCTTTGGGGTAGCCTGCAAGTATTATTACAATATCTTTATTTTTGCTTTTTAATCCTCTAACCAATTGAGGTACGATTTCAGGATATGTTTCATCGGTTGAACAAATAACAACAACTTGTGCTCCTGCATTAATAGCTGCCTCGGAGGCATCAGAACTTGAATCAAAACCTTTTTGATAGATCACTTCAAAACCGCCGACTTCAAAAAATCCCGTTGAAAAATCTGCTCTCGGTTTGTGCTGCTTTAATGGACCCATTGTAGCAAGAAAAACTTTGGGTTTGCTTCCGTTGCTTGCCTGGTATTCGATTGCTTTGTCTCTTAACTCTTCAAATATCTCACTTGCTCTATGAATTTTAACCTTAGAAATCTTAACAGCATCACCAGCATTTACACGGGTAGTCTTTGCTATCTCTCCAATTGTTGCACCTTCGGCAAAGGCTTCAATGCAAGTCCCGATTAGATCGGTTGAATTTTTATCTGTCAAATTCTGTAGTTTTTCAAGAATGTTTTGATGTGTTCCATTATCACCGGAAACTCTTAATTTTTGCAGATATTCAGTGCGTTTTTTATGAAATTTTTCTTTATCTAATTTTTGTCTTTCAATTTTCTTCTCTTTACCGTTAGCGTACATATTTGTGCCGACTAAAACATCTTTACGATTTGACAGATTCTTTCTTCTTTCAGAATCGGTTTCAGCAATTAATGTTTGGGGATAGTTCGCCTCGAGTGATTTGATCATTCCGCCTTTTGCATCAATTTCCTGAAATAACTTCCAGGCTTTTTCTGCGACTTCCGAAGTCAGGCTCTCAACAAAATATGACCCACCGGCAGGATCGATCAGTTTATCCAAATGACTTTCTTCTTTCAATAATATTTGGGTGTTCCTTGCGATTCTTCTCGAAAATTGATCCGGGACAGCGAACGACTCATCAAACGGGTTTGTATGCATGCTGTCAATCCCGCCAACGATTGCAGAAAAAGCTTCGGTTGTTGTTCTCAGCATATTTACGTAAGGATCAATCATCGTCTGATTATGGCGGGACGTTCTAACGTGAATGTTCATTTTTCGATCATTTTCGTCAACACCGTATGCTTCCAAAATTTTAGACCACAAGATCTTTGCAGCTCTTAATTTTGCAATTTCCATAAAATAAAAAGGACCTACAGCAAAAGTGAATCTCAGCTTATTTGCAATTTCCTCTGCCGGAATACCTTTGTCGATTAAGACAGAGAAATATTCATTTCCTGTTGCGAGTACTAAAGCCAGTTCCTGAACCGCGCTGGCGCCGGAATTGTGATAAAGACTTCCGTCAACTCCAATTGTTTTCACATTTGGCATATTCTCAGTTGACCAATTAACAACTTTTGCCATTTCGTCAAATATGAAATCCCATGATACAGGTAACGATCCATTTTCTGCAATATACCCTATCGGATCAGCTTCGAAACTTCCGCGAAGATTTTTTAAATTAAAATTTTTCTCGTTTAAATGAGCTGCAAGAAGTGCAAGTATTGGCAGCGATGAAAATCCGGTTCTAACAAATATTGGATACTTCTCCAAATCAACATCTTTCAAAGCTCTTGCTAAACTATTTTTCGCTGATATTGAAAGTCCGGAATCTCCGACTTTTTCGACACCGGCGAAATCAGCATCCAATCCTAATTTTGTAGCACTGTCCAAAGTAAGATCAACAGCAGTTTGTCCACGTTCGAGATCATTTTTTAATGCGGCATTAAAATCTTCTGCATCAGCATAAGGAATTTCCTGGCAGATCAGCCACGATTGATCTGTATAACCAGATGCTCTGGTACCGCGAACATAATTTTCACTACCGGGAAAATTTTTAAGGTGAGGAAGATTTTCAATATCTTTTCTCGTGTAAATAGGTTTTAGATCGATACCTTCATAAGTTTTCGTAATCAATTTCTTTTCGAAAGAAGCTCCTTTAAGATCAGCCTCAACTTGTGCTTTCCATTCTTCGTAAGTTGGGAGAGGGAATTCATTGTTTAGCCGGAGTTCTTTTTCGAGTGTATTTTCAGCTTTTTCTTTACTCATATCCGACATTATTACTCCATTTTATTGTGTTTTTCTGTTAAAATATAAGAACTTTAAAAATATCAAAATTCCCGGACTATTACCTTATTTTACAATGTTAAAATAATTTTAAATCGATAAAATTTTAATATTGATTCAAACTAATTAGCATTCTTTTGTTTTTTGACAGCAATAAATCGAGCGACATAAATTCCGACCACTCCGAATGAGATCAGCGCCGTAAATCCAAAAATGAAAGTTCTGCGGTCAAATCCGGTATCACCAGCAAGATTTCTAATCAACATCACCAGCATGAATATTGCAATCAGCAATGTTATTGTTACGGCAATGTGGGCAACAGTGTGATTATCATTTTTAATCGGCTTTGTCATTGGAAGCAGGATCAGTCCAAACAGAGCAGGGATTAAAGCAGTAAATTGGAAATCACCTTCAACTGTATATCGTGCTATAAATCCGAATATTGCGATTGCAATTAAATAAATTGAATATGTCAGGTTAACCAAATCAGGTCTTTTCATTTATTTCCTTTCTTAAATTAAAATTTATTTGACTTAAGTTCTCTCAACGAATAATGAGTTCCGCGCCAATCTAATCCGTCATTTTTTAACGCATAAATTATAGAGCGGAGCTGAATAATAATAAAAATAAAACTATTAACCGGAAATAACAGTGCATGCCATTTTTTTGAACCGGAAATTTTTAAGGATCCTTGATATAAAATCATTATCCATATTACCGTAAGTGTGTAAAATAATTGTGTAAATCCGGATGTAAAAAATAGGGCAATAAAGGGGAAAACATTAAGTAGAAATTGAGGAATTAAAGATAAAAGTGTTAACGGCATGTTGTAATTAAACGGAGTTAATGAGTTTTTTAATAATCCATTAAAAAGTTGTTTTAATGAGCTGTACCATTTAACACTTAGTAGTTCATTGCCGAACAAGAGATCTTGTTTATATCCGTTTGTCTTAATTAATTTCCCGAGTTTCACATCGTCATCGGGACGCATTTTAATTTTTTCGTGCATACCAATTTTCCAGTAAACTTCGGATTTAACCAAATTAAATGCACCAATACCAATATGATATTTCGATTTTGGATCTTTTGCTTTCCACGGTTTTGCGTATAGTGAAAAATAAAAAGTAAAAACACTCATAAAAGCCGGCAGCATTT
>JAENZU010000245.1 GCA_016841125.1 Melioribacter sp.
TTGCGGTAAAAATACTACACGCATATGTTTTGTACCGGGTACTTGTCCGAATCCTGTTCCGGGTACAACCACAACACCGGTTTCTTTAATTAATTCCGCAACAAAATGGTTATCGGTATTTTTGGTTAACTCTAATTTAGGGAAAGCATAAAACGCACCTTCCGGTTTAACGCAGGAAATTCCATCGATTGAATTAAGCATGTCAAAAGTCATATCTCTTCTACGGTGAAGTTTTTCCATTGCAATATCCAGATGCGATTGATCCCCTTCTAATGCGGGTTTAATACCGTACTGTTCAGGATGATTTGCCGACAGCCTTGCGCGCAGCATTTTATTTATTGCCTCAATATAATTTTTAAGTACATTTTGCTGACCGCTAACAACTCCCCATCCAATTCTAAACCCAGGAACCATATAATTTTTTGAAAGTCCTCCGAATGTAACAACCGATGCATCCGGATTTAGTGACGCAAGCGAAATATGTTTTTTACCGTCGAAAAGTAATTTGTCATAAATTTCATCCGCAAAAATTACCAGGTTATTTTCCATCGCAAAATTAATTAATTTTTCCAGTGTTTCCCTGTCGCAGTTTGAGCCGGTTGGGTTATTAGGGTTGATTATAATTATCCCTTTAGTCTTCTCGTTTATCTTACTTTTAATATCTTCAATATCCGGCTGCCACCCGTTAGATTCATCCAAGTAATATGGATTTTCAAAAGCCTGAAGTTTACTTGCAATAGCGGTGTAAAGCGGATATCCCGGAGTTGGAGTTAAAACATTCTCACCCTCATTTACTAAAGCAGTAAGTGCCAATTCGATCGCTTCACTTGCCCCGGTGGTAACAAAAATATCATGAATATTTTTTACACCTTTATTCTCGGCTTCCCTTTCAATTGCATCCCTAGCTTCCGCAATACCGGATGATGGTGAATATCCGTTTTTATTTTTCAGCATCGCATTGTAAGTTGCGTCAATCATATGACGCGGCGGTTCAAAATCGTAAAGATTAGGATCGCCAATATTTAAGTAGAGCATTTCTTTACCGGTCTTTGCAACCTCATTTGCTAACACAATAATGTCGCGCACAGCATAAGTAATATTTTCGGTTCTAACTGCAGGTTTAATTTCTGTTAAACTCATTTCATTCTCCAATTCTAAAAAACAACAAAATTATCTGTAGAAAACTAATTGATTCCGGATCTATTTACAATCAGCATAAATACTAATTGAAAGCAAAAATTATTTTTCAGGTTTTAGAACAACTCCCTTATTCTGGTGACCATTTATTTTAATCGTCAGCGGGTTTTTAAGTTTAATTAAATTAGTGTATTGCATTGAGTTTTCCTGAGGCTGCTTTTTAAGCCAACCCCAATCAATAAACCCTTGTTCAAGAAAATCATTTACCGTAAAGTAACCAACTTTAAATGAGGTAAGATTTTGGAAAAAATGAGTTCCCTGCGAGGGCGTTACATTAAAGTCTTTAAAGTTCGATTCAATGATTGCTTTGGCTCCGCTGATTTGATCCCAAGTAACAGGAATACCGAGCCACGGATCGAGTGTTCCCCATCTTCCTACACCAACCAGTAAATATCTTTGATCCTGCTTAATTAATCTTTGGTTGAGTACTGAAATTTCGCGGGCTACGTCTCTACTTTTGGATCTGTCAAATTTATCTTTGTCAACATAAATTATGTGATGAATATCTTTTTCTACCCCGTTACCTAAAACCTGATCACTTTCGCAAAGGACTTCCTCTTTAGAGTGCTCAGTTAAATCCAACTCCTCAAGTTCATCGTGGATAACAAGAGGGCGCATTTGCAGCAGACCAAATTGGCGCGGCGTTCCGCTTGGGACAGATAAATTTACGGCAAATTCAATTTCTACCGGAGAACCCATTCCCCAACTTCCCATTTCTAAAAGGAGTTCTAATATTTCCGGCAGCGGAAAAACTCTATACTTTAGTATCGGGGCAAGTGTAAATAGTTTTGCTCCAATCCGTGATGTGCCGTCATAAATTGCGTGATTATCAGGCGAATAACTAGAACCGATGTGAGAGAGTGTCCCGTCTTCTTCCGCCACATCAATATCATAATTTGTAACTAACATTTCATCGGTCAACTCGGTTGTATCGTCCCAATCATTTAACTCAAGCGCAAAAAAGTCCTGCTGACTAAAATTTAACGTGTCTTCAACTGTTGCAAACTGTAATAAATGATGCGGATATTTAGGACAGAAGCGAACCGTTCTTCCCCCTTCAACAATCGTTTTACCCAACCCCAGCGCACATGATACTATGCCGTCGTTAGATTTAAGCGGGTTGACGGGATAAAAATTATACGACCTCGCAACACCTGAAAATTCAGGATAAAATTTACCGTTGTGTTCTGCGCCAACCATTTCCTGAATGATGACCGCCATCTTCTCTTCTTCCAAACGGTAAGTGGTGACCTTTAGATAATCTTTTGCGCGCTGGCGGAATGTAGAAGCATAAACCCTTTTAACCATATTTAAGAGTTGAATTAATCTTACACGTAAACTCGGGTGAGAATTAGGCAGCATGTAAGTATCGTAAACTCCTGCAAACGGCTGCCCCTGTGAATCTTCCAGCAAACTAGACGAACGGACTGCAAGCGGCACATTTGTAACCTGCAGAAATACAGTGAGATCTTCAATCAGCCAATGAGGAAATTGATCGGCTTTAATAAATCTGCTGAATAATTCTTCATCATCGGAGCACCGTAGTGCAAAATCTCTTAAATTATTTTCCTCTAAAAACAGATCAAAAATATCTGTACCGAGAACGACCGAACGGGGAACAAATATTTCGACACCTTTAAATTTTTTTCTGATTTCAAAATTAGAGAGGAATGCATTAACAAAGCCCAATCCGCGGGCTTTGCCCCCGAGTGAACCTTCACCAATTCTGGTAAAAGTACTGATACTCGAATCGAATGTTTGACGATTGAAATCCGACACAACGCTGCGCTGACGTGAGGTTCTAAACTCAAAAACCGATTCTATTAGATTTTGTCTTAATTCTTCGAACGAATTAAAATCTGATACCCTTTTTGGTCTTAACCTGTGGGCAAGCCAAAATTCAGTTCTTGCTTTTAACCAATTGGAAAAATGATTTCTTGAAGCATGAAATACAATACTTTCCTCGGGCACTGTGCGCAGTAGGTCTTCTAATTCCGTTAAGTTTTGTGCTCTGCCAACAATTCCCCCCGATTCATTTTTGAAAACAAAATCACCAAAACTGAAATGTTCATTCATGAATTTTTTGAGGTCCTGCAGCAATGT
Source organism: Melioribacter sp. (assembly GCA_016841125.1). Classification (GTDB taxonomy): domain Bacteria; phylum Bacteroidota; class Ignavibacteria; order Ignavibacteriales; family Melioribacteraceae; genus JAENZU01. Next base: position 3,301 of record JAENZU010000245.1, read on the forward strand.
TGGAGAATCTTTCAATAAAAATGAAGCTCCAAGTGAAAAGGCAGTTTCTTCATTTTCAGCAACATTGGATTGAAGCAGGATTGGAATATCAGGATGTTCTTCTTTTACTTTTTTTGCAAACAGCAATCCGGCTTTGGAATCTTGTTTTCCATTCCTTAAAAAATCCACATCCGAAATTATTCCCAAAATATATTCTTCATACTTTTTATAATAATTCCAAGCTTCATCATAAGTTGAGCACAATAGAATTTTGGGGCGGGCTCTCATTCTTAAAAATTTGTGTGATAAATTTATTCCTTCCGAAATAAGCATCTGCGATTGTTTTAAAATTTCGGTATAGATCATCGGAAGATAAGATGAATAAAATCTGATATTATCTTCAATAAGAATAATAGATTGAACACCGACACTATTTGTATCGTGTTCAACATTCATTTTATCTTCAATCGATTTTACGATACCCAAAATTATTTTATAATCGCCCTGCCAGAAAAACACTTCATCGAAAACCGAAATATCAGGGTGCCGCATTATTTCGACCATCTCTCGGTTATCGTACGCCAGTAATACAATTGGAATATTTAGTCCGGCTTCTTTTACTTTTTTGGCAAAAGTAGTAGCCTGCATATCATCAATATGTAGTGTAATGATGATTAAATTAAACCGGTTTTCTGCTTTTGCCAATTCAATTGCCTCAACTCCGCTTGAGCATTGAATTAATTCCGGTGAGTGGCTTAAATTCAGCCCATGATATTCTTTTCGTATTAATTCGTATAACCTGCCGTCTTCCTCAAAAATAAAAGAATCGTACAAACTGGAGACAAGCAGAATATCTCTAATGCGGAACCGCATTAAATTGTGGAAATCTTGAAACCGTGAGTATCGGCTTTTTTTAATTAGCTCAGTTGTGAATTTATAATCTTTGGTACGCATTTCCGGTAATATTACCTGCATTTAGAATAATTCTCCAAAAATACTTAAAATTTTATAAAGCGGAAAACTAAATTTGATGCCCTAAAAGATAAAAGCCCGACATTTTCTGCCGGGCTTTTTGAAAAGGAATACTAAATATTAAACACCACCTTGATCTAACATAGCGTCGGCTACTTTTAAGAAGCCGCCGATATTGGCGCCGTTAACATAATTTCCGGGTGTACCATATTTGTCTGCGGTATCCCAGCAAGTTTTATGAATACTCTTCATAATCATATGAAGTCTGTTGTCCACTTCTTCTCTTGTCCAGCCATATCTCATGCTATTCTGAGCCATTTCCAAACCTGAAACAGCAACACCGCCTGCGTTTGCGGCTTTTCCCGGACCGTATAGAATTTTCTTTTCAACAAATAATTCAACACCTTCAGGTACCGTAGGCATATTTGCGCCTTCAGAAACTACATAAACACCATTCTTCAATAAATTTTCGGCATCTTTTAAGTTGATCTCATTTTGTGTTGCACTTGGGAAAGCACAATCAGCTTTATGATCCCAAAGCGGATTGAATTCCATTGCAGGATCAAGAGCTGTGTAAACTGCTGTCGAATATTTTTCAGCATATTCTTTTATTCTACCGCGTTTAACATTTTTTAGATTCATGATATATTTTAGTTTTTCTCTATCAATTCCGGCTTCATCATAAATATATCCGCTTGAGTCGGAAACAGTTAATACTTTACCGCCTAAGTCAAGAACTTTTTCGGTAGTGAACTGTGCAACGTTTCCGCTTCCGGAAACCAGACAAGTTTTTCCTTCCAAAGTTTCTTTTCTTGTACCAAGCATTTCTGCTGCAAAATAAACCGCACCATAACCTGTTGCTTCCGGACGAATTAATGAACCGCCCCAATTTAGACCTTTACCAGTTAGAACGCCCGTAAATTCATTTCTGATCCTTTTGTACTGTCCAAAAAGGAAACCGATTTCGCGACCGCCCACACCGATATCACCGGCAGGAACATCCGTATTCGGACCGATATGACGGGATAATTCAGTCATAAAACTTTGACAGAAACGCATTACTTCTGTGTCGCTCTTACCTTTAGGATCGAAATCCGAACCGCCTTTTCCGCCACCCATTGGAAGTGTTGTTAAGCTGTTTTTAAATACTTGTTCGAAAGCTAAAAATTTAAGGATACCAAGATTTACGGACGGATGGAAACGAAGACCGCCTTTGTATGGTCCAATTGCGCTGTTCATTTCAATTCTGAAACCCCTATTCAATTGAACGTCGCCCTGATCATCCAGCCATGGAACTCTAAATAATAACACTCTTTCCGGTTCAATAATTCTTTCCAAAACTTTAGCGGATCTGTATTCCGGATGTTTTTCCATTACTAAAGCAAGTGATTCTGCAACTTCCTGCACTGCCTGATGAAATTCAGGTTCTGCCTGATTTTTAGCTTTTACTTGAGCCATTAGTTCATTTACATATTCGTTCATTGCTACCTCTTAATTTTAAGTTCGAAAAAGTAGTTTATTTTTGTTGGGAATTGTTTTACAAATGATGTTATAATAGAAAAGGACTGATTAGAGAATTGAGATACTTTATTCAAAATTTTTATTTCCAACATTTT
>JAENZU010000246.1 GCA_016841125.1 Melioribacter sp.
AGCCCAAGAAAATCTAAGTCGGGATTAAATACTTATCATTTAACAAGTTATGCTAATATTATGTTATTGATAAATTTCCCTAATGAACAATCTGGGTTATAAATCAGTATAAAGAAAAAGCCAATCAACCATCCCCAGATACTCACACCATTCCAGAAAAGGATGAATGGCTTTATTAGTTTAGTGTGTTTATATTCAAATCAGCCGAATTAAGTAATACCAATTGGAATAACATTACTGCTATTACTTTGTTGCTAATTCCTCTTACCTTAATCTTTCCAATCTCATTGAGTTCGTTCGAAATTTAGGAATGAAAATAGAGAGGAAGTAACTCCTTACTATATACCACCAGAAGCTTCGTTCAAGTAGAATAGGATCTATATTATGCTCAATTTCTTTATGAGCCTCCGGAACATTACTCCAGTGTAATCCAGCTTTATGATGATGAATTGTATGATATCCATTATTGAAAAGAAGAAAGTTCAGCAATCCGGTAAAGTTCCTTGAATGATTCCACTCGGATTCTTCATTAGCGTGAACGTGCTGCACGTAGTTGAAAATTAAAACGCTGAAGAGTGATACTTGCTGCGGAATAATAACAAAAAGTAAAGCTTTCTTCCAATCTATCAATAAAGCTGCCGCCAACCATAAAACAAGAACTACATATTGCGATATACAAATTAAAAATTTCTCTTTATCCTTTGCATACATATCTTTTAGATAGCCGAAGATTGCTTTTTGCTGATAATAGCCGCTTATAGTCGGATACGAAATAAGCGTAAGAAAGTTATTTTTTTCACTTATTCTGTATGTTATCGAATCGTCACCTTCCCGGTTATTATAGCGGTGGTGATTTTTATTATGTGTAGGTATCCATGCAAAAATAGGGAAACCATAAAACACAGTAAGCCACCAATCAGTAAGTACATTCATCGTTTTTGATTTCCAGATTGGTAGGTGATTGTGATTATGAGTCATTACGGATACGGATACAGCCATAAATAAGTACAATACATAGATGAAGGGATTAAAACCAATCCAAACCCATTGGATAACTAGTATAGCTGTCGTTATAAACATATAGGCAAGACTTTTAACGTCGGCCTTATATCTTAGTTTAAAATTCATTTAGATTACCAATAATATTTATGAAATAGTCGATTATATTATATAATTTTTTTTAAATAAAAAAATAGCTCTAAACAATGAAATTTGGATTAATCCATTTGATCTAGAAATTATTATAATAATATACTATATGTCCTCAAAATAAAATGGACAATTTGTGTAAAAAATTAAGAGACAGTTTTGGCTAATTTCAGTTTATAAAAATAATTATACTTTCACAATACTATTCGAATTTAGTCAAAATCGCTTTGTACAGATTGATCTCGACGGCACAAGGAATTAAATGTCACCTATCGAGGTTAATGTTGGGGCGAATATCCCAACTGAATTCAACCTTTCGCAATATTATCCAAATCCTTTTAATCCAAACACTAGTATCAAGTAGCGAGTACCGAGAAAGTTCAGTTGAAAGTTTATAACATCCTCGGAAAAGAAGTGGCAACTCTGGTAAATGAAATTAAAGAACCCGGTAATTATGAAGTCGAGTTCAATGCTTCCGATCTTCCAAGCGGAATCTACTTCTACAGTCTCTCTGTCGGAAATTTTTCCGAGTCTAAAAAGATGCTGCTTTTAAAGTAAGAGATCCTTTTGATAAAGCCTCGGTTAATTGCCGGGGCTTTTTGTTTTATAGGAGATTTGTGAAAATATCCAAAAAATTAAAATATCAGTGACGAGTGCTACCCGTTTGTGTTTCCGGAGTGCAAAAAAAGAAACCCATTTTATCAAAATTTTACCTCAGCTAAAACAAGCCAAAACGCTCTCCTGAAGTACTTAAAAAACAGTAAAATAAACGATGAACTTTTTGTGAAACAACATTCACTATGGAAAAAAACTATATCAATTAAAAGTAAGTCCTTGTATCCCTTTGCAAAAATTAGATCAATATTATTTTACCCCTTCCTGATCAAATGTAAAAAGCCTTTACGAACAGATGTTATACTTTTGTGATGAATTTGCTCCTAACAATTACTACTTTTTACATAGATTTGATTTATCAGCCACTGCAGATAGCAGTTTTACAAAATAAATACGAATCAATAAATGATTTGGTATTTCTTTAAATCGAAAATTTGTTTTACAAAAAGGATGTTATAAGATGATAAATGTTTACAAAACATTACAAATATTAATTTTATGTTTTTCGTTTAGTGTTGCTGTATATGGACAAATTGTTCCATACGATACGTTATATGATCAGACTTCAACTCCTTCGGGAGCTTTAAAGGTTTCAACACATTTTTTTGAAGGCGGATTTGAAACTAATTACAGTTCAATTGCTGCTGATGATTTTATTTGTGACGATGAATGGACAATTACAAAAGTATTTGCCCTTGGCGGATTTTATAACGGTTCAACAAATCCGCAACAATTTAACGTGGTAATTTATTCAGACTATGGCGGTTCTCCCGGATCTGAACTTTATAGTTATTATAATACGGTTGATACGAGTGAATTAAACGGATTTACAGTTTTGAGCGATGAGGATATTGTTTTGCCGGCAGGTCATTACTGGATATCTGTTTCAGCCAATACAGCTCTCGGCAATGCTCAATGGGGTTGGAAACCTTCTGTTGGGTCTTATAATTCTGAAGCGGTTTGGGAAAATCCGTCGAATGGTTTTGGAACAGGATACACTAACTGGACACCAATAACTACGGTTTGGCAAGGCACTTCGGAAAAAGATTTTTCATTCGCATTGTTTGGTATTAATGGAACTCCGGCATCAAATCCGGATCCTGCAAATGGTGAATTGGCAGTTGAGCTTGATAAAGATATTTACTGGAATAATCCCGAAAACACTGTTTCGATAGATGTTTATTGGGGTACCGATCCCGATAGTCTAAATTCAATTTATTCCGGCTCACCAATTTCTACATTTGATCAGGGTCAAATGGGTTATAATACTGACTATTATTGGCGAGTAGATGTTCGTGATGGTGATGGCACTGCTACCGGTAAAACTTGGCAATTCTCTACAATTCAAGATTCTTCGTTAGTACTGGATGAAAACTTTGATGATTTTTATTTTCCACCGGGTGGCTGGGTAGTTGAAAATACCGGCGATCCGCTGTGGGTCAAAGGAATTGGTGCCAGCGCTTTCGGTGAAGGGGAGCATTCCCTGAGAGCTAGATTTTTTAGTAACTATCCGCCGGATTCAATTGGTAATTTGATCACCTATACTTTCGAACCTTTAACTTCCTTGGATACTCTATATTTTGATCATGCTTATGCGCCGGATCACGGCGGACATGAAGATCAGCTTGAAATATTTTATTCGACTGACAGCGGAGCAAACTGGGATACTTTAGTGGTTCTCAGCGGAGGCTTTAATGGAGAACTTGTTACAGCGCCAAAAACTACATTTTCCTTTATTCCGGACCCGAATGAATGGGGAACTTTGAAATTTGGAGTTGAGGAAGGAACGAATAAACTTAAATTTACCGCTGTTGATGCTCATGGTAATGATCTTTATCTTGACAATATCAAAATTATTGATTCAAATGGTGAAATTACATCCATTGATGATTTTGAAGTGCCCGAAGAATTTTCCCTTGAACAAAATTATCCGAATCCGTTTAACCCAACGACAAAAATAAAATTTGTCCTCCCCAGCGGAGTCGAGGGATTAACCACTCTGAAAGTTTATAATATTCTTGGCAAAGAGATCGCAACCCTCTTGAATGAAACCAAAGCGCCCGGTACATATAAAGTAGAATTTAACGCTTCCGATCTTCCAAGCGGAATCTACTTCTATAAATTATCGAGCGGAAATTTCTCCGATACTAAAAAAATGATGCTTTTAAAGTAAGAGATGAATTTTTAATACACCCCGGTTTGCAGCCGGGTTTTTATTTTAATGGCAGCCGTACCAGTTAGTCGGAATTGTAAAGATGTTGATTCAAATTTTGCAATAGTGTATTCGTTCTCTCTTGAATTTTCACCAAACTTTTTATTGAATTTTTTTCCAATGCATATTTAACTGAAATCAATCCGTTTAAACGGGCGCCGTATTCTTCGAATTTCGCATTTTTCCAGATACTGCGACTCAATTTTGAATCGGGTGAGATATGAGTATCCATTGGGAAAGGATACTTTCGTGTATAGGAGATTGCCTGATCGAGATATGCCTGTAAGTTCAGTGCAGTTGCAGACTTGTAACGCTGTTGAAGTTCAATAAGTTTTAGGAGATCCGATTGCAGTGACTCGGACAAGTGTGAAAAATTTCCTGTCGATCGCAGACTAGTTATCGTATTATTATTGAATGCGACAGTTACAGAGGTAGCCGGCGTATATTCGTAGCGACCTATCCGAATTAGAGTATCAAGCGAAACTTCATTACTTGACATCTTTCTTAAAAGTCCTCCCAGACTTACTGTATCTTTTGTAAGTAAATTCACTTTATAGGATATCAGCAGAGAATCTTGTTTAAGATCATCCTTCAGCGCGGCTGTATAACGCAAAATTTCTTTTTGAAGTTTTGTGAATTCATTCCAATTATTTATCTGTAAAGCAATAATAATTCCTATCACAATCAGTAGTATTTCACCAATTGCATAGTAAAAATATTTTCTCACTTTCTCTTCTTCGATCAATTTTTTACGAAGTCTACGAAAGAATCGTGACATGATAATAACCTTTTAGAATAATAAAAATGATGAATATGTTAATTCAAAATTCATAAAACTGGTTTTTATCAGAATAGGGATTTTAATAGAAATATACAATAAACTTTACTGATGATAAATTATAGAATATTTCCAAAACTTGACAAAAAGTCTTATAATTATTAGTTTCTATCAAGGGAGTTAAATATGATCAGTTATAATTAATTTTTAACTGATCAAATAATACTTCAGTAAAATTGTAAAATTATTTCTCTTCGTTAAACTCAACTAATAAAGCATAAAATCTACTATAAGCAGTGATGAGCCATTCATGAATTATTTTAAATGGATTATTTGGGAACGGATTAATAAGATAACAAGGAATTGAAAATGAACAACATTAAAATATTAGGAATAGTATTTCTAGGATTAATATTCTTGGGGACAGTTTTCTCACAACCCGGGCAGCTAGACATGTCTTTCGGTAATTCCGGTAAAGCATTAACCCTCGTTAATGGTAGAAGTTATGTGATTGCCAGAGATATGATGCTTCAGCCCGACAATAAAATTTTAATTGCAGGAGAGACTATAGTTGGAGAACAAGATCTAGTTTTAATTCGGTTCAATGCCGATGGTACGAAAGATAAAAACTTTGGATTAAACGGATTAGTACAGATTGATTTTAGTGAATCTTATCGACGTAGTTCTGGTGCACTTCAAGAAAATGGTAAAATAATTATTGGAGGTATTTTGGTTGGTGCTGGCGCCATAATAAACCGGTTTAATAGTAACGGAACTCCGGATAGTTCATTTGGCATTAATGGCACTATCTTACTGGAAGATTCTGAAAATACACATTATTTTTTAAACTCACTTGACATTCAAAATGACGGTAAAATTGTTATTGCCGGAGAGGCAAGGAATGGTTGGCCGGAAACATTTTTTGCTCGTTTTAATGTGAACGGTTCATTAGATCAAGACTTCGGGGACGAAGGAATTGTAATTTTAGAAATGGGGGGATTAATTAATTCCGTCAATACAGTTAAAGTTCAACCGGATGGAAAAATAATTGCAGCAGGTAAAATTGATGATATCGATATTTTTGAGGATAAATT
>JAENZU010000247.1 GCA_016841125.1 Melioribacter sp.
CGCAATTCTTGTACTTTATTTAACAAAGGAAACAATTGGCGACAATCCCGGTATGGGCTGGAGCAATTCCGACGCACTTGTACTTGACGGCTGGTACACAATGCTGGTTTATGTTATGGCAATTCCCGGCGGTATTATAGCAGACAAATTTCTGGGGCAGAAGAAAACCGTTTTGATAGGCGGTATATTAATTGCCATCGGGCAGCTTACGCTGGCAGTGACCGGAGAAGCGTTTTTCTATTCAGGGCTGCTGTTAATAATTCTTGGCGTTGGACTTCTCAAACCAAACATATCCACTATGGTTGGCGGTTTATATAAAGAAGGTGACCCAAGGCGCGACAGCGGTTTTACAATTTTTTATATTGGCATCAATATAGGCGCTGCTGTAGCACCGTTGGTGGTAGGTTATGTCGGTGAAGTGTACGGCTGGCATATCGGCTTTTCACTCGCCGGATTCGGAATGATATTGGGTCAAATTGTTTATTTAATGGGACATAAACATTTAAAGATGGTTGGCAATTATGTTCCGGCTCCTAAAATTGAAGGCTCACAGAGCAGTAAACCTCTTACAAAAATTGAAAAAGATCGTGTTATTGTACTGCTCATTTCATTTTTAATTGTGATCATATTTTGGGCAGCTTATGAGCAGGCAGGCGGATTGATGAATCTTTACACAAAAGAAAAAATTAATAGAATAATTTTCGGATGGGAAATTCCCGCAAGTCTGTTTCAATCTGTACCTGCTATTTTTGTAATACTTTTTGGTACAGCAGTAGCTGCATTTTGGGAGAAGAGAAACAGAAAAGGAAAAGAATCCTCTTCCATATTTAAGATGGCAATTGGTACAATTATTATGGGAACCGGTTTCTTAATGATGACGGGTGCTGCATTGGATGCGCAGGCAACCGGTAAAGCAATGCTGATCTGGCTGATACTTTCTTATTTACTGCAAGTTATCGGAGAGTTGTCGATTTCTCCGGTTGCGCTTTCATTTATTACTAAGCTGGCTCCTTTAAAATATGCTTCCATTATGATGGGTGTTTACTTTGCCGCTACCGGACTCGGGAATAAACTTGCAGGGCTTGTAGGCGAGTTTGCACAAAACGCCGGGGAACTGGAAGTCTTTACTGGAATTTTTATCTTCTGTGTTTTCTTTGGTTTGCTTTTATTGGTCTTTTTCAAAAAATTGAAAAAATTAACCCACGGTGCTGAAGATATAAAGCTGGAAGAAAAATTAGAAGCTGCTGAAAAATTGCATGATTAGATTTCCCGGAATGTTCATTTGGAAAATTTATCAAAAGCATAATAGTAACATAACATGTTAAGTGATTATTATTTAATCCCTAATTAGATTTCTTCGGAATTGCGGAAACATGCCTCGGCAAAAGATTTTCTTATTGTTGTATTGGAGTCGAATCAAGTCAAGCCTGAGGCATGAAAACCTTAGAATATATTGGTGACAAATTTGGAATAAATAATTAATCGGGGTGGATAACTCCGGAATTTGTTGAATTCAAGTTTGTCTAATTAAGGTATTGAAAGATTATAGTCTTAGTCTGCCGCAGCAGTTTTCAGAGTTGAGCAGATTTGTAAATCGAAGTGAATCTAGAGGTCTCTAAAATGAATAAAAAGATTCAATACTATTATAAGAGGCTATCCTTTTTCAAACGGCACTTCTCTACTTTTATACCTCACCTAACGTTGAAAAAAATAATAAACCTTTTAATCAATGAGATCGAAATGCATTTAAGAGTAGGATCTCCGAGGAGTTTGCCTCCGTATATTAAAATCGAACCAACTCCCTTATGTCATTTGCGCTGCTCCGGCTGTAAACAAAGAGACCCCGGTTTCAAAAAAGCCATACGGAAATTAAATAATGGTAATATGTACCTCTCTTTAGAAGATTTTAAAACTATTATTGACCCCCTTAAAGATTCGCTAATGGGAGTTAGCCTCAGCCTTTATGGCGAACCAATGTTGAATCCGAACATAAGTACATTTATTGAGTATTTGCATAACAATAATATCGCCGTAAGCTTTCCTTCTAATCTATCTATTCCTTTTAAAAACGAGGAAATATTTAAGCTTGTAAAATCGGGTTTAGATTGTATTGAAGTAGCTTTGGATGGCACCACGGAAGAAAGTTATAATAAATATAGAGTTGGAGGTAATTTCAATTTAGTATTGAGGAATGTAAGATTATTATCCGACACAAAAAAAACTCTTAAAATTAAATATCCTAAAATTGTTTGGAAATTTGTTGTATTCGAACACAATAGGCATGAAATTGAAAAAATAGATAAAACTTATCAGGAATTGGGTTTCGATAGTTATGCCTTGATAGATGACTATAGCAGTAGCAAAAATATAAAAAGAAGAAAAAAAATTACAAAGAATATACGCGCCTCAAAAAAAAGCTGTTACTGGCTATGGAATACAACAATTATACGATGGGACGGAAGTGTTAAACCTTGCTGTACTATTTCCGATGAAATCAATCTTGGCAATGCAATTGAAAGTAATATAAAAGATTTATGGCGGTCTGAAGAATATGCAGCTTTGAGGGAGGGATTTAATAAAAACCATTATGGTAAGAACATGCACCAGTTTTGTAAGGATTGTATTGGGATGACAAATGAAATAAATACATGAACTGAACATTACAATTGGTGTGCCCGCCTAAAACAATCAAACAAAAACGTCTTCAATTGGAATAAACTATTTTTTAGGTTTATATTGGTTCTCAAAAAAATGCGGTTTTGCTAATTCAGTTCTTTAGATAATTATTTATTAACACTCCGGAACAAACATGAAATCATTTATAATTATTTCAACAATCAGTATGTTTGTTTTTAATACACTTCTTTTCTCACAAAACAAAACTGAAAAAATGGTTAATGAATTATTAAAACAAATGACTCTCCAAGAAAAATTGGAATACATTGGCGGCTTCAGAGAATTTTATATTCGCGGAATTGAAAGATTAGATTTGCCCGAAATCAAAATGTCGGACGGACCAATGGGCGTTCGCAATTACGGTGCCACGACTGCATATCCTGCATCGATTGCAATTGCCGCAAGCTGGAACCGGGATCTTGCCGAAAAATTTGGGATCGCAATGGGCCGAGACGCGAGAGCTCGGGGAGTTCACATCGTGCTGGCGCCTGGTGTCAATATATACCGCGCTGCATTTAACGGAAGAAATTTTGAATATTTAGGGGAAGATCCTTACTTGGCAAGCGAGATCGTTGTGCCGATAATCAAGGGAATTCAATCACAGGGTGCAGTTGCTACTGTTAAACATTATATCGCAAATAATCAGGAATTCGACAGGCATAATGTTAGCTCCAACGTGGATGAAAGAGCATTACGTGAAATCTATATGCCTGCTTTTAAAGCAGCAGTTCAAAAGGGAAATGTTGGGGCTTTGATGACAGCCTATAATTTAATCAACGGTGTGCATGCTTCCGAACATGATTATTTGAATAATGAAGTTTTAAAAAATGAATGGGGATTTGACGGAGTAGTGATGTCCGATTGGACTTCAACTTATTCAACAATTGGAATTGTAAACGGTGGGCTAGATCTCGAAATGCCGTCTGGAAAATATATGAACCCTGAGTTAATAATACCATTAATCGAATCGGGAGAAATTAAGGAATCCACGATTGATGATAAAGTACGTCGGATACTTAGGATGATAGTGAAGTTTAATTTTATGAACCGCGATCAGGAAATAAGTGATATTCCAAAAGATGATCCCAAGAGTCGGGCTGCCGCATTACAAATTGCACGGGAAGGTACAGTACTATTAAAGAACGAATCAGGCATTTTGCCCTTGAATAGAAAAGAGATAAAAAAGATTGCTGTAATTGGTCCTAACTCACATCCCGCTGTTCACGGTGCAGGGGGCAGTTCTTACACTACTCCGATACATACAGTTAGTGTACTTGAAGGAATAAATGCTCTTGCCGGTGAAAATATTGAAGTAATTCACAAAAGGGGAATTAGAGATTTGAGCGGTGTTGGGACCTATAAAAACTCGGTGTTTTATACACCTGACGGAAAGGACGGTTTGAAGGGAGAATATTTTAATAATATGAATTTTGATGGGAAACCGGAGCTGACAAGGATTGACAAGCAAGTGAATTTTATTTTCAATGAGCATCCTGTTGGCGGTGAATATAATTCTAATTTCTCTGTGAAATGGACAGGAATGATTAAACCTGAAAAAAACGGATTATACCGCTTTTATGTAACCGGCGATGACGGTTATCGGTTACTGATAAATGATGAAGAGGTGTTAGGAGCTTGGTTTGATCAAGCACCCACAACAAGAAGTGTTTTGATCGAGTTGGATAAGGACAAAAAGTATGATGTTGTTTTGGAATATTATCAAAATGGCGGTGGTGCAGAGATCAAGTTTGGTTATGAAGCGGAGAAGGAATCCGAAATTGATGACGCAGTTATGCTTGCTGGCGATGTTGATGCCGTTATACTTTGCGTAGGGTTTACCGCCACAACCGAAGGCGAAGGTAGAGATCGTAAATATAGTTTATCCGATGAACAAGTTGAGTTAATAACAAAAACTTTGGAAGCAAACCAAAATACCATAATCGTCTTGAATGCAGGCGGCAATGTAGAAATGGAGGGTTGGATTGACAACACTAAAGCTCTTCTTCAAGCATGGTATCCGGGACAAGAAGGCGGCACCGCAATTGCCGAGATCATATTCGGTGATGTGAATCCTTCAGGGAAATTACCCGCTACATTCGAAATGAAATGGGAAGAGAGTCCGGTTTACAACTCTTACTATGATGATGACGATGACAAAAATGTTGAATACTCCGAAGGAATATTTTTGGGGTACAGATATTTTGATCGGGCAGATTCAAAACCAAGGTTTCCTTTCGGGTATGGTTTATCTTTTACTACATTTGATTATAGCGATTTGAAAGTTGATGCAATTAACGGCTTACCTGTGAAGTTCAGTTTTAAAATTACAAATACAGGTAAGACCGCCGGTGCGGAAGCGGCTCAGGTTTATGTCTCCGATTTGCAATCATCGGTTGAGCAACCCGAAAAAGAATTGAAAGGTTTTGATAAAGTATTTCTGGAACCGGGTGAATCAAAAGTAGTAGAAATAACTTTGGATAAAGCTGCATTTCAATATTATGATGTAAATAAAAAATCATGGGTTTTAGAACCGGGAGAATTTGAAATTAAAGTCGGTCGCTCATCTGAAGATATTGTTTTGAGTAATAGTATAACTCTTTGAAATATTTTAGACTCCCGATACAAATTAGTATTGGGAGTTTCTTCTTTTTTATTTAATCAAAAAAAAGTGTTTCAGCATCTTTCCTAATTATTCCTCTTGTAAATCGAAATTACAAGATGTAAATTTAAATCCAGTTATTGCTTACTAGTAATGGCTCTTCATCTAATTTCTTTCCGAAGGAAGCCCCTAGATTAACTACAGATTATTTTTCAAATTTTCGTATCCGGTATAACCGGAATGGAGGTTTTCAGATGAAATGCGATTATAAATATTTTCAAAAACAAAAACTTGTTCAGGTAAAAATATCAGGGGTTTATCGTCCCACCACCAGCGGAAAAAATATAAAGAAAATTTTTAATGATATTAAAAATTTTGAGTACAATAAAATTTTATTCGATTTGAGAGAAGCTGAATTGAAATTGGAAACGATTACTACCTACCACCGCCCGGCAACATTTTTGAAAACAGGGTTCAGCAGAACAGTAAAATATGCTTATTTGGTAACCGCAATTTCGGATAATGTTCATTTTTTAGAAACGGTAATGCATAATAGC
>JAENZU010000248.1 GCA_016841125.1 Melioribacter sp.
ATAGGAACAACTCTTCACAATACTCCCATACTTCCTATTGATAAAATAGTAAATCTCTCTCTGCGAATGCGTATTAACTTTGGTGTGCTTACCGTTCCGGCTCACGCTGGGCAGGCGGTTACCGATCTTCTGGTTGAAGGCGGCATAAGAGCCATTTGGAATGTTGCGCCTATTCAGCTTCACGTTCCATCTGATGTGATCGTCGAAAATGCTCAATTGACACAAAGTTTAGCGGTGCTATCGCGTAAATTATCGGAGCTTCAAAACGAGGAGGAATTTAGAGAGGGCATGAAACGAAAAATAGTAGTGGGCAGTTAGCTCTGATCAAAGATTATAAATGCCCGACTTAACAGCATAAGTCACCAGTTCTGCAGTATTTTTGCAATTTATTTTTCGCATAATATTCCTCCTGTGGTTATTTACTGTGCTCGAGGTAACAAAAATCAACTCAGCAATTTCTGCTGTTGTAAGCCCTTGTGCAATAAACTTAATAATTTCTTTTTCTCTATCAGTTAAAGCTTCAATTTGAATAAAAGAATCCCCTTCCGAATTAAAAGGTTGACTTAAAAGATCTTCTGTAATCTCTTTGTCAAAATAAAATCCTCCATCATGAATACTGATTATGGCTTTATGAACCTCATCAATATCTGCCATTTTTAAAATGTAACCGTCGATATTATTACTCAAAGCTTCCAAAACAAATTGCCTTGAGTCCAACATTGTAAGTAAAAGAACTTTAATATAAGGGTGCTCTTTTTTAATTGATTGCGCCGCTTCAATTCCGTTTAGATTCGGCATATTTATATCCATAACAATAATATCCGGTTCCAGCTCTCTGGATTTAGCAATTGCATCTTCTCCGTCTATGGCTAAACCAACCACTTCGATGAATTCGTCATTTTTAAATGCAGCGGAAAGACCCTCGCGCATAACTGCGTGATCATCAACAATTAACACTCTAATTTTACTCACTTTGCGGCTCCCGAATAATATTAACAATTAATTTTGTACCCCGTCCTATCTCCGATACAATATTCATTCTGCCTCCAATTAACTCAACCCTTTGTTGAATATTTATTAATCCAAATCCGGAACCTATATTTTTAATCGAATGCAATTTACCCGTATCGAAGCCGACACCTTCATCTTCAACTTCAAAATGAACTTCGGTGTTGTTGCCGGAAAAATACACTTTTGCAGTTTTAGATTTAGAATGTTTAATAACATTGTTTAATGATTCTTGAACAATTCTATAGATCATCAAATCGTGTTTGTTGTCCCACTTCCCTTTAAAATCCGCATAATCATAATATATTTTTATTCCAGAAATTTTCTGCATTTGAAAGCATAAAGATTCTAATGCTGGAAAAAGACCATACCTGGCAATTTCCGTCGGGTGTAAATCGTGTACAATGTTTCTAAGATGTTTGCCAACGGAGCCTATCATTTCAACCGCATCTTGATACGGCTCGCTTTGAACCGTAGGTGAGTTTTTCTTAACAATTTCAAGCTTTAGTTTAGCTCCGGTTAAAATCTGCCCCAGGTCATCGTGAAGGTCTCTGGAAATTCTGCTCCTTTCTTTTTCAATTGCCTCAAAAATTGCATGGGTTCTAATTCTGTCCGCAAACATTTTGTCAGTAATATCTCTGCCGATAGCCTGAATTTCAACAGTCACCCCGTTTTCATCCTTAATTGCATAATCTTCCCAAGAAAGCCATCTCCAGCCGCTTTTGGTTAAAGCCCGTTGTTCAACATAAATCCGGTAGGGCGGTTTATCTAAATCTTTCATAATATCGAGGGTTTTTTTTCTATCATCCGGATGTATCAACGGAATAAATGTTTTTCCGATTATCTCATCGGGGGATTTACCGAAAACCTTGCAATAAGCATCATTCACAAAAGTGAACCGGTTTTGATTATCAACCCTCACAATCATTTCGCTTTGGGATTCAATTAATCCTTTGTATCTTTTTTCACTTTCGATCAATTGCTTCTGTGAATCTTCTAATGCTTTAGTTCTTTCCTTAACCATCCGCTCCAACTCTTCCGACCGGCGTTTTTGATTATAGTATTTAAAGATGTTAAAGGAGATAAATCCGAAGAATATTAAAACCATTGCTAAAAACCAGAATTGCATATAGTATGGCTGCTGAATAGTAATAATTGAAGAAGATTTTAAGTCACTAAAAACTCCTCTAACATTTTCCGCTTGAATTTGAAGTTTGTAATCTCCTGGTGATATATTGGAAAACCGGGCCCAACGCTCTACTGTAATGAAACTATCAATTTTGCTATCATTTAAATCTATTATATTGATGTGATATTTAGTGGTTTTTTCGTTAATAAAAGTAAATGCTCTAAAATGAACAGTAAAATTATTATGATTATTCTCAAGTATTAGAGGCTGGTCAATTCTATATTTAACACCTTCCAAGTCTTCGAGCGATAATAATTCAAGTTTTGGCTTTGGTAAATTTAATTCGTCATATTCTTTGAGATAAACAGATAACCCCTTGTTGGTGCCAAACCAAAGCCGACCCATATCATCAATTACAGCCGCAGATCTATTGGTTTCATATCCAGCTAATCCATCTTCTACTGAATAATGCTTCCAGTCGGATCCATTCCATTTTATAACCCCGTTATCTAACCCGAACCATATATTTCCATCGTTGTCGTTTATAATAAAATAAACAGGGTGATCAATTTTAAAACCATTAGATTCAAACTTTTTAAGTACCTTGTTTTCTGCAATGTATAAACCTGCTAAAGTTCCGACTAGTATTTTATCATTTATTAAATTTGCACAGAAAACATTATCAACTTTCTCGTTACCCCCTCTAAAGTGCGAAAATTTTTCTCCATTATATTTATAAACTCCATACATATTTGTACAGATCAGAATATTTCCGGAAGAATCTTTAACCATTTTCCGAACAAAAACTTCATTTAAAATCTCATACTCTTTTAACCTCACAAAAGAACCTTCATTAAATTTAAATACTCCTTTTACTGTACCAACCAATAATCTGTTTTTATTATCGAAAACTAATGTATTTAGTTCCTTTCTTGGCGGAGCTTTGTACCACTGAAAATTTAACTCCTTCTCTTCCAGTTTTCCTAACCCTTTTTGACCAGAGGCAACCCATAGATCCCCCTCTCTATCTGTGTCTGCATCCAATATCCTATTAAAAACTCCAATCTCATTTGCAGTTTTTTCAAGCTTTTGGGAGTGGATTTTTTCTTTATTTAAGATCGAGAATCCATTATTGTGTCCGAGAAATATATTTCCATTTTTATATATTTCTATTGTCGCTACTTCATCCTCGACTAATCCTGAAGTCTTAGTATAATTTATGAAAGGTGAATAAGAAACTTTATTAATTCCTCTTAAAGAAGTTACCCATAAATTATTTTCTCTATCAATAAAAGCTGAAGTAGCTCCATTGGTAGTAAAACCATTTCTTGAATCAAGTTGTAAGATTTGCTTGTTAGTAAAAGAGTATGAAAAGTTAACTATCTTATTTCCGAAGTAGAGCCTATCTCTATTATCAAATGTTAGGAACGAATGCATTCTGTAGGTTGTCTGAGGTAAATCAAATGTTATTGGCAATTTCTCAAAAATTTTACCTTTATAAATCCCAAACCAATCAGCGCTTAAAATTCCAAAATTAGGATAGTCTCCCAGATCCTTATTTAGGACAGTTAAATGAATTATGTTTTTGTTAGGTAATGAATCATTAAGTCTTTTCCATGGATAAATTCTTCCATTTCTAACAGTATAGATCCCCTGTTTAGTCCCTAAATAAAATTGATCATTGTAGCTCTCAATTGAATAAATTGTTGAAACTTGCTTGTTATCAATAAAACTGTATTTGGTCCACTTATTATCATAAAAACCCCATACATCATCAAATGTGGAAACTACAACAATGGGTTTATTCTTAATATATTCAACTTGAAAATGCCAAAATGAAGATATATTTTGCTCATTATATATGGAGGGTATTTTACTCCATTTACCACCCTTAAAACAAATTATATTCTTGCTTGCGTACTCAGGTAAAAACCAAATCGAATTTGTTTCATCCTTGTTCAATTTTACAAAAGAATCACCCTCATCAATAATTCCATCATAAAGTATTTTATTAAATTCTATTCCATCATAAGTGAAAATTCCCTTTCGTCCTACAAACCACATCATCCCGGAAGAATCTTGTACGGCATCATAAACCACTGCATCGGGCAGCCCATCCTGTAGAGTATAGGTTTGTACTTTAAAATACTGCCCGCTGATTTGCTGCTGCACAAATATGAAGAGTAAACAAAAGATAAGACTTAAGCGTCTAACTGAACAAACCATTTGCCGATATCAAATAATTAAATAATGGATATATTAATTTAATAAATTTAGGCTATTATTATATTTTGAATAAAAGAACTTTTTGAATGAACAAACAGAACCCGATAAAAAAAATTTTTGATCTTTACACAAGCGATTTAAGTTTTAACGAAATCGAAAAGCTTTTCAAAAAAGAGTCTTCCGAAGTTTACCGTTATTTTATCAGTGAGATCCCAAAGGATAATAATTCAAACAATAAATTTACCCGGACGCTTCTCTTTATGCGGAGTTTGTTCAATGCATTCATCCTTAAATTGGCTCCCGCTAGAAGGATATTTTACATAGCGGCAATAATAATTTTTTTCATCGGGTATATTCAAGATTTGGGAAGCTATTTAATACTTTCGTTTATTATTCTAAATCTTCTGCTTGCATTCGAACTAGCCGACAAATTGATATTCAAAGATGATATAATATTAGCCAGGAAAATTCAGTCCGATTTAATGCCAAAGCATTCACCAAAATTTCAAGGAATTCAAATTGCATCTTATTATGAATCCGCCCATGAGGTGGGGGGCGATTATTACGACTTTATCGAAAACGACGGTCAGCCTTTACTTGTGGTGGGAGACATATCCGGCAAAGGACTTCCGGCAGCACTGTATATGGTTAGAGTGCAGGCAATTATGCGTATGCTGGCATCATCTTACAATTCCCCCGGAGAAATATTGGTAAAGGTTCAAAAACAATTTTCTAAGAATCTTCGGAAAGGTTTTTTTCTCACTATGGTTGCCGCCAAAATCATTAATAATAATTCAATAAAAATATGCAGAGCAGGCCACACGCCGGTGCTTCACTACAAAAAAAAGTTAAAGAGTTTTGATGAGATCAACCCTGTCGGCATTGGAATTGGGTTAAATGATACCGGAATATTTGAGAATACACTTGAAGAGAAAGAAGTTGTTACCGAGCCGGGCGATATATTATTGTTTTACAGCGATGGTGTTTCCGAAGCTATGAACAGTAGGAAAGAGCAATTCGGATTAGCCCCATTAAAAAAAGTGATTGAACTTAACTGCGACGAACCGGCTGAGAAAATTAAAGATCAAATAGTTAAGTCGATAAAAAAATTCGAGGGCGAGTTTCAGCAGAAGGATGATATCACAATGATTTTTTTAAAGTATGAATAATTATTCACTATAGATTTGAAATTTTTCATCTTTGGGACGAATTTCATCGTACATTCTTAATAGTGAATTATACGCTGCTTCGTTTCCCCTTTGCGCCGCTTTTCTGTAAAACGATACCGCCAAAGCTTTATTCTGTTTAATTCCTTTTCCATTTTCGTAGCAGAAGCCTAACGCCGTTTCCGCTAAAACCGAGCCCTCATCGGATGCTGTTTCCAGTATTTTTATTTGCTCCGACAGATCTTCCCCCGGGCTGCTTTCCGAAATTGTTATAAAAGCAATTCTAATTT
>JAENZU010000249.1 GCA_016841125.1 Melioribacter sp.
TCTGTGCGGCCGTCAACAGCCCAAAGGAGGATTGAATACTATAATACAAGGGTCGGTATTGCATAGCAAGGTGCCACTTCTGTAAGCAGTTCCAATTTTGATTATTGCATTAACAGCAATAGCGGGCAGGATTGGGAGAGGTTCCCACTCTACGCCGGAGGAATTTATTCTTTCGATCAAAATAATGGGTGGGCAAGCAACAATTTTATGGAAAGCGGTAAGCAAGGATTTTTAAGAACTTACAACGGCGAAACCTGGAAGTTTATAAATAGCACCTCCGATTTTACGGAAGTAAACAATTATAGTAGTTTTCAATTCCTAAATATTGATGATGGTTTTGCATTCGCAAATTATAAGACTTCTCCAACGACATATTCTTTAGCATTGGTGAAAACAACCAACGGCGGCGAACACTGGTCATCTATAATGGCATCCTCCAGCATCATGGATTATTATTTTGTGAATGCCCAGTATGGCTGGGTTATTTTATCCAACGGCACAATATTAAAAACTCTAGATTACGGCGCTACCTGGGGAGAGCAAAACTCAAGCGCCTCTTCAATTTTAAGTGATGTCTATTTTGTCGATGAAAATATCGGGTGGATAACCGGATTTTATGGAATGCTTCTCCGTACCACAAACGGCGGACTTTTATGGAATAGCATTACTTTACCCGGTTACACTGATGTCGATTTTTACAGCGTTAAGTTTTTTGATGCTCTTACCGGCTACATGGTTGGGAGAAGAAGCGGTGAGGGTTTGGTTTTTAAAACTAATGACGGCGGAATTACTTGGAATGATATTACTCCGATAAATCTCACAACTACTTATTTGTATGGAAATCAATTTGTGGTAAAAGGGCCCTCGGAGGTATATTTACTAGATTATGATAACAAAATTTTCCGCACCGGTGATGCCGGTTACTCTTGGCAAATTATCAATTACCCGAGTGCGAATCTTTCAAATTCCAGTTTGACTGTCGTAAATTCCTCCCGTATGTATGTGCAGGCTAATGGTATATTATACACAAAAACAGGCGGAGTTACATCGGTCGAAGAAATGAAAGATATTCCCGTCCCCGCAGATTTTACACTTTATCAAAATTATCCGAATCCGTTCAATCCTGAAACTAAGATAAGATATTCAATTCCTGCCGGATCAGAATCAAAGCTTGTGAATCTAAAAATTTTCGATTTACTGGGGAACGAAATCATAACTTTACTGAATCAAACTCAATCACACGGAACTTACGAAGTAACTTTTGATGCCGGGAATTTTAGCAGCGGAGTTTACTTTTATCAGCTCAAAGCAGGCAAGTATGAAGAGTCTAAGAAAATGATATTATTAAGATAAAATTTGCGATCCCGCTACGGCGGGATTTTTTTCAGGAGTAAAACCACTTTTTTAATTTCTTTGCGTTACGCACACTTACTTGAAATGGTTCTTTGCAGTTGATCAGATTAACTTCGTAGGATTGGTCGGAGAGTTTCTTCAAATTTTCAATAAAGTTGATATTAATTATTGTGGATCTGTGGATTTGCATAAATGAAATTGTGGGCAGAATA
This sequence comes from Melioribacter sp., assembly GCA_016841125.1. Taxonomy (GTDB): domain Bacteria; phylum Bacteroidota; class Ignavibacteria; order Ignavibacteriales; family Melioribacteraceae; genus JAENZU01. Next base: position 1,566 of record JAENZU010000249.1, read on the forward strand.
TCCAGCCATTTCTTCAAAGATTTTCTAATAATATATTTTTTTGAATCTTTCGTCACGATCATCGTGTATTCTTTGGAAGCAGAAACACAAACAATTTCATCAAATTTTATTAGTCTCAAATTAGTGCCCAGCTTCACCAGAACATGATCTTCATCAATCGGCATTTCACCTTCTGATTCAATCGTTTCTTTTCTAAGCTTATCAAACTTAGCTTTAATTGAGAGATACTTTTCTAATCTTACTTTTAATGATTTTATCAAATCTTCATTCTTAATTGGATATGGGATATAATCATCGGCGCCCGAATTCATTATCTCGCGCATCTCATTAAAATCGGGTTCTGAGGAAAGAAATATTAGGGGTATTATATTTGTTCTGTCATGTTTGGTTAATTCTGCAATTACATCTACACCTGAAATACCATTGTTGATCATATCGCACAATATCAAATCCGGTAGATATATCTTAGCTATTTCAATTCCATTATTTACATCTTCGGCAAGATAAGTATTAAAACCGGCATTGGTTAAAGCAATATTGAGGTCTTTTATATTCTTACTGTTATTGTAAATCAATAATACTTTGTACAAAAGCAACCTCAGCAAATGTCAGTTATCGAGCAAGTTAGCGAATACGGTTGACTACTATTCAACTAACGTAAATTACAAAAAAATATCTAGTTAATCGTTGAAATCAACAAACGTTAAAGACAAAATCCGAACGCTCGTTGAGTAAATTGAGCCCAAAATTTTTCAGTCAAATTCGAATTCACTAAAATTAAATGCAAAATTATTTGCAACAAGAGTTATTCATCTTTTAATCATATTGTTTGTCTTATTTACACTAAGGAGAGATACATGAAAAAAATTACAAGACTATTAGTGATGTTTTTTTTATTAGTTCTTTTTGTAAGTTCAGCGGCAGCACAAGAGAAGGTTGAACTAAGCGCTGGTTCTGATATTGTGAGCAGATATGTTTGGAGGGGATTGGATTTAGGTAAATCACCTGCATTCCAACCTGCACTTTCGATTAATTATGTTGGAGTTGAAGTCGGTGTTTGGGGTTCGTATACCTTTAATGAAACTGCATCGGCTGCAAACGAAATTGATGCCTGGATAAGTTACACAATCGGAAGCGAAACATTTTCAGCTACAGCAATAATAACCGATTATTATTTCCCGAACAGCGGAATAAAAATTGGCAACTTCAATAATTATGATGACCCGAACGGTCCCGGCGCTCATACTCTTGAAGCCGGATTGTCATTAACTTTCGGAACACTCCCTCTTTCACTTGCCGGATACTATAATTTTTACAACGATGCCGGTAACAACGCTTATTTCCAAATTGATTTTCCATTTGAGGTGCAGGATTACGAGTTGAACTTATTCTGCGGTGCGGCAAAAGGGAGTGATAAAAATCCGGGCTACTACGGTACGCAAAATTTTGACGTTATCAATTTTGGTGTTACTGCTTCACGGTCAATAAAAATTTCAGATGAATTCAGTTTACCCGTTTTTGTTACGTGCGGAATCAATCCGAGAATCGAACAGGCATTTATGGTTGCCGGAATTAGTTTATAAACTTAATATTAAAGGAGATAATTTATGTTTGACACTGGATCAACAGGGTTTATGCTTGTTGCTACAAGTCTGGTTATGTTAATGACTCCCGGTCTCGCTTTCTTTTACGGCGGACTAGTAGGAAGAAAAAATGTGCTAAGTATCATGATGCAGAGCTTTGTATCATTGGGCTGGACTACGGTTATTTGGTTTGCTGTCGGTTATTCGCTTTGCTTCAGCGGCGGAGAGGGTGGAATAATCGGAAATCTGGATATGGCATTCTTAAACGGAATTACAGTTGATACCGTATTTGGTTCAGGCAGCGGATCAATACCAATGTTTGTTTTCGTTGCGTATCAAATGATGTTTGCTATAATTACCCCGGCGCTTATAACAGGCGCATTCACAAACAGGGTAAGATTTCCCGCCTACATGTTATATCTTACTATCTGGTTGTTCTTCGTCTATTTTCCTTTAGTTCACATGGTTTGGGGCGGAGGATTATTATCCGAACTCGGTGTTCTTGATTTTGCAGGCGGTATTGTTGTTCATGCATCCGCCGGTATGGCGGCACTTGCTTCAGTATTTTATGTAGGTAAAAGAATGGTAGTTGAACGGGGACCTCACAGTGTTCCTTTAGTTGCACTCGGTACCGGATTGCTTTGGTTCGGCTGGTACGGATTTAATGCCGGCAGCCAGCTTCAAGTTGACGGTATCACCGCTACGGCATTTATCAACACTGATATTGCTGCCTCTTTTGCTGCAATTACATGGCTGGTCATTGAATGGAGAAAAGAGAAGAAACCAAAATTTGTAGGATTATTAACAGGCGCAGTTGCAGGACTTGCTACCATAACTCCTGCCGCCGGTTTTGTCTCTCCGGGAAGTGCAGCAATAATTGGAATTGTATCCGGACTTGTTTGTTACTATGCGGTATCTTTGAAAAACAGACTTCATTGGGATGATGCCCTTGATGTTTGGGGAGTCCACGGCGTTGGCGGTACACTCGGTACAATTCTTCTCGGTGTATTCGGATCTGCCGCAATAAACGCAAACGGAACTGACGGCTTGATATTCGGCGGAACCGGATTTTTCTTCATTCAAACAATTAGCGTTCTTGTTGTGGGTGCGTATGCATTTATCTTTACTTACGGGATGCTATGGCTGATCAATAAAATTACTCCGGTTAGAGCAACACGCGAAAATGAAGAAACCGGTCTCGATGATTCATTCCACGGTGAAATTGCTTACGAAAGTGAACCCTAATTTTTAGAATTGAAATTATTTGAAGCCGCCTTTGTGCGGCTTTTTTTATAGGGATTTATTTTCATCAGCATTTTAATCCACTACCATTGAATTGAATCAGAAAGCATTACGATCTAATATTCATTGACATCTCAATTCGAGGAAAAAACGGAATAGTGTTTACTGCTGATTTATAAAGAGAATGTGAGTTCTCAAAAAAAAATCCATTATTGCTTTGACGGCACATACCCTGCACAACAATAGGCAAGATGCTTTGAATGCCGGTTGTGACGATTTTATTGCAAAACCATTTACAAAAGATATCTTGTTAAGCAGTATTGAACAAAACTTAAATTCATCTTCAGTATCAAAAAATTAAAATTGATTTTTATTTAATCACTAACGAATTAAAATCATTTTCTTTGTTTTGGAAAAATTGTTTTCAGGATTTTCTCCTGAAACGTTCAGCTTATAAAAATAAACACCGCTTGGTAACCCGCTTGCGTCAAATTCAACTTCGTAATTACCGGGAGATATTTGGTTATTTAGTAGTGTTGATATTTCTCTACCAATTGGGTCGTAGATTTTTAAGGTGCTTAATCCCTCGACTCCGCTCGGGATGACAAATCTAATTTTAGTTGTAGGGTTAAAAGGATTAGGATAATTCTGTTCCAATTCGAATCCAGTGATCTCCAAGTTTAGATCATCAACTTTTGAAACGGGACTGTTGAAGAAGTCGATAGTGAGTGAGATCATGTAATTAAACTGTGGAGTATTAGCCGTCGTTTCAGGCGGAAATCCTAAATAAATAAGCTTTGAATATATAGAAGAAGTTCCGAAAACACCTTCGTAACTAATTCCTGCGACTGTCCCCGTAGAATAAATCATGCATGTATTGCTTCCGCCGAAAGGCTCTATTATATCGGGATAGTCTTCATCATAAACTTGACCGAATTTTAATGAAACGTAAGGCAAAACTCCATTTGTATTTCCATTAGCCAAATTGGCGCTTGAATTGTCTGACACAAAAGAGGCTTTTAAATAATTGTTATAAAAATCTTTATCTTCATCAGAACCATTATTAACCAGATCCCATCCAATCTGGCTGCCGGATACGAAAAATTTACCGCCGTTTTCTAAATACTCTTTAACCAGTGATTGTTCATAGGTGCTGAATGTTTCGTCAGCAGAACTCTCGTCACCAAGTATCCAAAATATAAAATCGTAAGCTGAAAAAGAGGTTAATGAATCCATCAGAGTATAGTTTTTGATAGATTCAAAACTTATTGATTTTGCTCCTAACGCATTCCCGTATTTTATGATAAATGAATTGCCGGAGCCTCGCCAGCTTCCGCTTTCTCTTTCAAATCCGTCTATAATAAGACAGTTAAAATCTGAATTTATATCGCTTATTCCCAGCACATTAGACC
>JAENZU010000250.1 GCA_016841125.1 Melioribacter sp.
TTGTAAACAATGAGTATGCTGCTCAATCCTACTACGAGGGGAGTGTACAAGATATAACGCAGCAGGTTGTTGCAGAAAAGGAACGGAACGAGGCTATAGAGGAATTGCGAAAAGCTAAAAAGAGTTCAGATATAAATGCGAAAAAAGCCATTTCTGCGAGTCATTTTAAAACTCAATTTCTGTCGAAGATGAATCACGAAATTAGGACACCGGTAAATTCGGTGTTAGGAATATTATCGTTGATTCATGATAATCAGTTTCAGACAACGGAGGAACTAAAAAAATATTCGAAAGACGCAAAAGATTCTGTTGAAAATTTGCTCGACATTATTAATACAACATTTGATTTATCAAAAATTGAAGCCGGCAAAATGGATCTTGATGAGGTTGAGTTTAATATCAGGAATGAAGTCCATCGAGCAATTAGTCCATTCAGCAATAGTGTAAAACCGGGGGTTAAACTTCATTATAAAATTGATTCTAAAGTCCCCGATTTTGTAATTGGTGATTCAATAAAGTACCGGCAAATATTGGTGAATTTGATCGGGAATTCACTCAAATTCACTTCGGAAGGCGAAGTGCTGCTAGACCTCGCACTGGGGAAAACCTCAAATTCTAAAATTGAATTGATTGCATTTGTGAAGGATTCTGGCTCCGGAATTGCACCTGATAAACTGCCCCAGATATTTGAACCTTATGCACAAATCCGCACAGACTCCTCAAAGAAAATGGGTGGTGCAGGTTTAGGCTTAACTATTTGCCGTGAGTTGATTCACCTTATGGGGGGCAAAATAAGTGTTAAAAGTAAAGAAGGGCAAGGTACAATATTTCTATTTACAGTAATATTTAGACGTTCAGATAAGAAAGCTGAATCGAAAACAGCTGAAACAGATAAAGTACATCAAATTGAAGAAACGGAAGCCAAACCGGAAGCAGCTGCGATAGACGAGCAATCCTCTAATAGTATACCTGAAAAAGTAGAAGTTGAAGTCGATAAATCAAAAACGATTGGCGAAAATGTGGAAGCAGACACTACCGTCTATGAAAAAGGTAAGAACGATGAGAAAATAAGTTTACGTGTAGAAGATAATGAAGTTAACAAAAACGATGAAATGAAAATTCTTAAACAATTAGGTTATAAAGTTGAAGCGGTTTCAAATGGTCCTGATGCAATTGAAGCTGTTAAAAGTTTGAGATATAATTTGGTTTTAATGGATGTTGAAATGTCTGATATGGACGGGATTACCGCCACACACAAAATTAGAGAATTGGACGATGATATTTCCGAAATTCCAATAATTGCAGTAACAGCCCATTCAAGTATGAAGTATAGAGAGCAGTGTTTGAGCGGAGGTATGAACGATTTTGTTGCTAAACCGATAAACGCTCAGTTCCTAAAGATGATTATTGATGAATGGCTCTACAAAATATAGGTAGTAAAATCTACAAGTAATTATTACATCAATTCCATTCTTTTAATTTAGTAATTGTATTTTTTTACGTATTAACAAAATGATTAAAATTTACTCATTAACGATTTAATTTTAATCTTCTTCGGGGCATAATTAAACATTTCGTGAATTTATAATATCCTTAAAAAATGCTTGCTTTAAGCAATTAAAATGAGTATTATAGATATTATTACATAAACATCTTTTTTATTCTTCCCAAATAAAATATAATCTCATGCAGAATAAGTTGTCAGAAAACAAATTTGTCAAGCAATATTTACATGTCACCCATATCGGTAAATATTACAACAACGGTATAAATTGCCGATTTAGGCTAAAATACCGGTAATTTTGTGTTTCTTAATGTTTGGCACGAATGTTTTATGTTCTTTAGCAGAATTAGAAAAAACAAATAAACACTTAAACACAAATTCACAAACACATAGGAGTTACAAATGGGACAACAACAATTATTACTCATCGTTCTTGGAGTTATCATCGTAGGTATCGCAGTAGTTGTAGGTATTAATGTATTTACTGCAAGCAGTTATCAAGCAAATCAAGATGCGGTAACTGCCGACTTAACTACTCTAGCATCAATGGCTCAGCAATTTTACCGTAAACCAACAGCTTTAGGCGGCGGCGGCAATACTTTTACGGGCTGGACCGTTCCTGATCAATTACAAAATACCTCAAATATGGATCCGGATACTGATGTTGATGCAACTGTTACTGCAACTGCTGTTACTCTTGTTGGTACTGGTACTGAAGAGAATTCGGCTGGTGCAAAACTAACTGTTACAATGGTGGTTGGTCCGGATGCAATAACATCAACAACTTTTGGTAATGTTGGAGGTTAATTTTATTTTCAGGATATATTGCCGGCTTTCAAAGCCGGCTTTTTTTTTAATAACTAAATAAATTATACGAGTTAACAATGGGACAACAACAATTATTACTTATGGTTTTAGTATTAATAGTAGTTGCTGTTGCAATCGTAATCGGGATTACAATTTTTCAAGCAAATGCTGTCGAAGTTAATAGGGATGCCCTTTTAAATAATATGCAGCATGTTGCTACTTTATCACAGCAGTTTTTTCAAAAACCCAAAATGCTCGGCGGCGGCGGCGGGTCTTTTATTGGCGTTAATTCTCCGGGTATTCTCCCCTCAGGTCTAATAGATAATGACAATGGAACAATGGAATTTAGTGTAAGCAATGATCAAGTTGAAATAACAGGAATTGGGATAGAAAACGTTGACGGCAATCCCATTCAGTATACTTTAATAGTTACTTCTTCCGGATTAGGCAACCCTGTAAAAGTGAATTAATTATTTTTAATGGAATGATAAAATGGTTGAATTAAGATTTAATGCTATCAAAACAAACGGTCAAACATTGACCGGAACGATGAATGTACCCAATTTTAGGGAAGGTAAAAAGAAAATTGCACTGCTTGCAGAAAAGCACAATCTTAAACTTAATAAGATTGAAAAGAAATCGTCCTTTTTATATAAAGTTCGTAGAGGAACTGAAAAGCCGATTTCGGGCGAACAATCAGCATTCACCAAAGAAGAAGTAACACGTGCTTTAACAAAAATGGGTTATCAAGTAGTTTCAGTTAAAAAGAAATTAATAGACTATGTACCAAAACCCCCCGCACAAGAAGTATTGTCATTCGTAAAAATATCCACTGAATTGCTTGAACAAAAGTTACCTTATTCTGAAATAATGACATTATTGGTTAATGACCTTGAAAACAAAGCTTTAAGAGAGACATTAAAGCAGATAAATAATGAAATGAAAAAAGGTGCCGATAGTCAAGCAACTTATATGAAATATGAATCTGTATTTGGTAAATTTACCGCTTATATGCTGGGTTTAGCGGCAAAAAGCGGTAATATGACTGAAATATATAAAGCAACAGCAAAATTCCTTGAGAGAAGAATGGAGTTCAAAAAAAGTTTACGTAGTGCATTAATAACGCCTATGGTCACTCTTTTTGTACTCTTTCTTGCAGTGTTTTTCTATGTGGGATATATATTTCCGGAAACTGCAAAATTATTTCTAAAATTTGATATCCCGTTGCCGCCGATGACCGCAGCGACTCTCGATATTAGTGATTTTCTTTTGGGAAATCCTTTGCTTATATTATTTATACTAATTGCACCAATTGTGGCGTTTGTTATGGCATATAAAAATGATAAAGGCAGATTGTGGATAGATAAAATGATGTTTAAAATACCGATTGTGGGTTCTCTAATTCACAAAACTACAATTGAAGTTTTTTGCCGCGTATTTTATACATTATATACAGGTTCTGCTGAAAGTATTGAACCAATAAGAATTGCTGCTGAAGCTTCGGATAATAAATATTGTGAACACCAAATAAAAACAGTGTCAATTCCATTAATGTTAAAAAAAGGAGTAGGACTAACAGATGCGTTGGCTGCTTCAAATGTTCTTACCGAAACAGCATTGTCAAGATTTCACTCCGGGGAGGAAACAGGTACTATTAAAAATACTGCCTTACAATTAGCGAATTATTATGAAAGCGAAACTGTGTTTAGATTAAAAAATATTATCGAGATGATCCAGGTTAGTATTGCGATGGTCATTATGATTGTTATGATAGCTTTGACACTTGTGTCGGCTGAGACGGCAACTATTAGTCCAAAACCAACTATTATGAAATAAAAATATGCAAGAGACTGTATCTGATGCAAGATTAGAAATGATGGATAAGATAGGTTATCTATTATTTAAAAAAGGGATAATCGACTATGAAATCCTTCAAAAAGGTCTGAAGATAAAGCAAGAAGATCAATCAAAATTAAAACGAAACTTAGCGCAAATACTTGTTCAGGAATTTAATTTTGACCACGATTTAATTTTTAGAGAAGTTGCGGTTTTATATGCATTTAAAGAAGTAAAAATAAATTTTGAAGAGTTCTCCGATCAAGAAAAAAATGTTCTTAAGAAAAGAATTGAAAATTACGGCGAGGAAATTAAAAATACTCTTCTTGAAAATAAAATTATTCCGTTAAGATACGACAGCAAACTTAGGGAAAAGTTAATATTTGCTGCTGTTGATCCCACCAATAGAAATATCACAAAGATTGCTTATTCTCTAAATCTCAAAAAGTATGAAATCAATTACATAAAAAAGAAAGATTACGATAAACTTATTGAAGTAATCTTTCCGCCTGAGAATGAATTTCTAAAAATGATGGATGATCTGAGTGATGAGATCATTATTGATGATGAAGATGAAGCGCAGCTGAATGAAGATGAATTAGATGCAGAGATAAACAAAAGTGCTTTAATTAATTTAATTGAGGGCGCGCTAATTGAAGGTGTTAGAAAAGGGATAAGCGACCTTCATATTATTCCGCGGTCTGCAAACAAAACCGATATTTTATTTAGACTTGACGGTAAACTTCAGTTGTGGCATACACAAGAAGGCACTCTTCCTGAAGCTGTAATGGCAGTGGTTAAGGATAGAGCTAAAGGATTAGATAGATTCGAACGGGAAAGAGCCCAAGACGGTTTTATTCAACGTGAAATTGACGGTCATATTATCCGGTTTAGAGTTTCTGTTTTACCGATGGTTGGTACGGAACTAAAAAATAAATTTGAAAGTATCGTTATAAGAATTTTAGATGATAGAAAGGTTATTAAAGATCTTGGCAAACTTGGGTTAGTAGGGCATTCCAGAGCTGCTTTTGAAAAAGCGATAAATCAGCCGCAAGGGATGGTGATACTTACAGGTCCTACCGGAAGTGGTAAGAGTACAACTCTAATTGCTGCACTATACCAGGTTATTGATCCTACCAAGAATGTACTGACCGTTGAAGATCCTGTGGAATATGTTATAGAAGGTGCGCGCCAGCTTAAGATTGGTCATAAAATGGATTTTGAGAAAGCAATTAGATCAATCTTGCGTCACGACCCTGATATTGTACTCGTCGGTGAGATGCGCGATAAAGAAACTGCTGAAACTGCAATTAAGCTTGCTAATACCGGTCACTTAACTTTTTCGACTCTGCATACTAATGATGCACCCAGTGCTGTTGCACGTTTATTCAAAATGGGAGTTGAGCCGTTTTTAATAGCATATGCGATAAATATTATTGTTGCTCAACGTCTAGTTAGAAAACTATGTGAACATTGTAAAAAACCTATTAGCACATTCGAAGAAAAAATAATTAAAGCTGCCAGTCTAAATATGGATGAATGGAAAGATTCCACAATTTACGAAGCAGCAGGCTGCCCAAAATGTAATAACACCGGTTACAAAGGTAGAATGGCTATACATGAAGCGCTCTACTTTACAAAAGAT
>JAENZU010000251.1 GCA_016841125.1 Melioribacter sp.
AAATATTAGTCGATTTGTCATCCCGACAGCTGTCGGGATGACAAATTTGGGTTAATTAAAAATCAAATTTACAAAGGACTTCAATATGAAAACCGGATTGAACGTTTCGCAAATGTTAATTCGTGAACATCTGATCGACGGAGAATTAAATACCGGAGAAGAGATTGCATTAAAAATAGATCAAACGCTTACACAAGATGCTACGGGTACAATGGTAATGCTGGAATTTGAAGCAATGGAAATTCCGAGAGTAAAAACAGAATTATCAGCTCAATATGTTGATCACAATTTAATTCAAAGTGATTTCAAAAATCCTGATGATCATCTTTTTTTAAGAAGTGCATGCAAAAAATTTGGTGTCCACTACAGTAGACCCGGGAATGGTGTAAGTCATCCTGTTCATATGGAAAGATTCGGTAAGCCGGGTAAATCTTTATTAGGGTCAGACAGTCATACATGTGCTGCGGGATCAATGTGTATGCTTGCAATTGGTGCTGGCGGTTTGGAAGTTGCGCTTGCAATGGCGGGAGAACCGTTTTATGTTCGAATGCCAAAAATATTCGGGGTAAAACTTATTAACAAATTAAACGACTGGGTTAGCGCCAAAGATATAATATTAGAAATGCTCCGCAGATACGATGTTAAAGGAGGAGTCGGAAAAATTATTGAATATTATGGTCCTGGTTTAAAAAATCTAACAGCAATGGATAGACACGTTATTGCCAACATGGGTGCAGAATTAGGTGCTACCTCAACTATATTTCCCTCGGATGATAACTTACGCAGATTCCTGAAGTCTCAGAAAAGAGAGCATGATTTTGTTGAAATAACCGCCGATGAAAACTGCGAATATGACGAGCATGATGTGATTGACCTATCAAAACTCGAACCTCTGATTGCAAAACCCAGCAGCCCGGGGAATGTTGTGAGGGTAGCCGAGGTTGAAGGAAGAGAAATTTACCAGGCAATGATCGGTTCATCTGCAAACCCCGGATTAAGAGATTTTGCAATTCCGGCTTTGGTTGTTGATGGAAAGCAAGTTCACGATAGAGTGAGCCTTGATCTGAATCCAACTTCAAGACAAATTCTTGAAAATCTCTCGGCTGGGGGATATTTAACAAAATTAATTCATGCCGGCGGAAGAATTCATCAAGCAGGATGCAACGGATGCATAGGTATGGGACAAGCACCTGCAACGGGTAAAATTAGTTTAAGGACTGTACCCCGAAATTTTCCCGGAAGATCAGGTACAAAGGAAGACCAAGTATATCTCTGCAGTCCCGAAACCGCAATAGCTTCGGCACTCACTGGTAAAATTACCGATCCGAGAAATCTCAAAATTAAATATCCTGAGTTTGTAGAGAACGATGAAATTTTAATAAATGAGGATATGCTCTTGATGCCATCCAAAGATTCCGAAAGTATTGAACTTGAAAAAGGACCGAACATAATGCCGCTTCCGGAATTTGAACCGCTAAACCAAAATTATGAACTGCCGGTTTTACTAAAACTTAAAGATAATATTTCGACGGATGAAATTATGCCGGCGGGTTCAAAAGTTCTGCCGTTCAGAAGCAATATACCTGAGATAAGTAAGTTTGTTTTTGATCAGATTGAAGAGAATTTTTACGAAAGGGCGATAGAAAATAAAGATACCGGATTTATTATAATTGCCGGCGAGAATTACGGACAGGGTTCGAGCCGAGAGCATGCAGCAATCGCACCCCGCTACTTAGGACTTAAAATTGTAATAGCAAAAAGCTTTGCTAGAATTCACCGGCAGAATCTAATAAACTTTGGGGTTCTACCTCTGCAGTTTGATAATTTTAGTGATTATGATAACATTGGTAATGGTGATGTAATAAAAGTCGAGAAAATTATAGATCAATTAAATGAGTCTGATATTATCACAATTATTAATCATTCTAATGACCAGAAAATTCAAACAAATCATCGATTAAGCAAAAGAGAAAAACGATCTATTATAGAAGGCAGCTTGATAAATGTTATAAAAAAGAAAAACTAAGAGTTATAAAATTAGCTGCTACTTAATTCCACCAAACAACAATTACACTTGTGATAAAAAGCAGCAACAGAGCCAATACCCGGTAATTAGAAAATAAACTGCCATTTTTCAAAGTTGAGGTTTCATCAATCCAATATTTTTTGTGCCATACAAGTTCTTTTCCTGAAACGCCTTCAACTTTCACATGTGAGAAAAATACCATAATACAAACACTTAGAACAAACATTATTCCGCTGGCATAAAGATATTGAATTTCTGAGAGACCAAGAATCTCATTGGCAATCCAGCCGACAATTCCTATTGTGACCCCGAAAACAAGAGTATAAAATGCAGCACTGCCCGTTGCTTTTTCCCAAAATATGCCAATCACAAATACGGCAACAACCGGCGGAGTTACGTATGACAGAATCGATTGCAGATACTGCCACAGCGTTGGGAAATACTGAATCTGAGGAGCCCATAATGCAGAAAGTATCATAAATGCAAGGGTTGATGTTTTACCTATTTTAACAAGGGTAAGATCTTCCAATTCAGGTTTGAAATGCTTGATGAAATCCATAGTGAATAGTGTTGAAGCGGAATTGTAAATTGATTCCAAACTAGAGATTATAGCGGCTGCTAGTGCTGCAAGCATTAAGCCTCTCAAACCAACTGGAAGCAGGTCAAAAGCCAGTGCCGGAAAAACCATATCTGGTCTTTCAAGATCAGGATAGAGAGAAACTGCCATCACCCCCGGAAGCACAAGTATAAACAAGTTAGGCAGCTTGAGAAAGCCTGCAAACAGAGAACCCCATCTTCCGTGATCAAGAGATTTTGCACCGAGCGCACGCTGAATTACAAATTGATTAGTGCACCAAAAATATAATCCAACAATTAATACACCGGATATTATCCCGGGCCACGGCATTATCTCATCGGAAGGGGATCTGATCAAACTAAGTGCATTTGGGCTTGAGTTGTTCACTACTGACTCCCAAGATGGAATCTTATCGTAAGTTAAAATGGCTATTACTAATCCTCCGATGAAAATCATAATCGCCTGAACAACATCATTTAAAACAACTGCATCGAGACCTCCGTAGTAAATATATATGCCTGCAATAAATGCAATTAAAAAACTAGTTTGCCACAGAGGTATTTCGGGGAACAAAACTTTCAATACCATGCCGCCTGCATAAAGTGCAGATGCAGCGTCGATAAAAATATTTGCGAAAAGTAAAAACCCTGAAAACGCCAGTTTTGATCTTGAGTCGAATCGTTTTTCCAGAAATCCCGGTGCTGTGTAAACTTTTGCTTTGAGATATGAGGGGAGAATAAATATTACAAATAAGATAAGTATTACCGCAGGAATCCATTCATAATTATAGACGGCTATACCGTCGTTGTACCCGCTGCCGGGCAGCCCGATAAACGTACTTCCGCTCATGTTCGAAACATAAAACGATAGTCCGATAATCGGCCAAGTTAAATTTCTACCCGCGAGAAAATAATTCTCCGAAGAACTCTTCTTATATTTTTTTATTACATATAACCCAAAAATAATTCTTGTTCCGAGAACATAAATTATGAGAATCGATATGTCTAAAGCGCTTATTGAAAAATCGGGCATTTAAAATTAATATAATTATTCAATATTTTTTTGAAGATACGATCAATCTTTGATGATTTCAACCGAAGCTCGTTAACCATATATTTTAGAAAAATTTGTGATTTCTCCGAAAAATTTTGCAAATTCTCTGTTTAAATTTTTACGGAAACTTCATGTCGCTTTTTAAGCAATTAGAAAATATAATTAGGAATAACAATTCATTTCTCTTAACCACTCATGTAAACCCTGATGCCGATGCAGTAGGTTCTGAGATGGCACTGTATCATCTATTAAAAAGAATGGGGAAGGATGCGGTAATAATTAATCATAATGAAACTCCGGACAATATTCAGTTTTTAGACCCCGAAAATGTAATTCAGAAATTTGAACGTGTTAATCCTCAGCAAATAATTGATGAAGTTGATGTAATAATATTTTTAGATTTGAATCAAATAACACGTGTTGCAAGTATGACCGAAAAGTTAAGGTCGTCCTCAAAAATAAAAGTAGTTATAGACCATCATCAGGATGCGGTTAATTTTGCGGATTTAATGATAACCGATACCAACGCAAACGCTACCGGCGAAATTCTGTATAATTTTATTGTGCAGAGTAAACTCACTCAAATTGATTATGAAATTGCACTTCCGATTTACGCTGCTATTGTTACAGATACAGGCTCTTTCCGCTACGAAAGGATGAATCCGAATTTGCATCTTATTGCATCCGAATTGCTGAAAGCCGGTATTGTTCCGCATGAAGTCGCCGATAAAATTTATGATCAATCCAGACTTAGCAAAATTAAACTTCTCGGATACGCTTTGTCCACAATGGTTTTAAGTGAATCGGGAAATATTGCCTACATGCTTATTACTACAGAAGCGTTAGAAAACAGTGGTGCGTTTGAATCGGAAGTTGACGGTTTTGTAAATTATTGTCTTGCAATTAAGGGCGTGAAAGTTGGTATGCTATTCTTTGAATTGAAAGACGGAATAAAAGTAAGTTTCCGATCGAAAGGAAAAATTCCGATGAATAAACTTGCTGCTGAATTTGATGGAGGCGGGCATACAAATGCTGCAGCAACTAGATTATTCAATGTAAAGATGGAAGATTATTTGAAAAAGATTATCAATAAAGCTGAAGAATATATAAGCGAATATTCTAACAAGTAAAATTATAAAAGGAAATTAAATATGAAATTCAATTTGCAAATTAAAGAAGCTAAAGGATTTACGAATAAAGCTTCAGGAACTGTTGTTAAATTTATCCCTGAATCCAAAGCATTGGTGAATGAAGCAAAAACTTTTTTCAATGAATTGAACATAAAGGTTGATACTAAAAAACTTGATAAGTTAAATTCTAAAGATGGGGATTCGCTAAACTTTAATCCGACTAACGGCAATTATGACAGGATAGGTATTCAAAAAGTGAAATTGGATAAGAAATTCAACGCAGATTATTTTAGGAATTATTGTGCCGGATTTATTAAGTCACTCGAAATTGAAAATTCCGGTTATGTCGATTTTGTGCTGCCCGAATTCGAATCGTTCAAAGATGTGTTTGATAGCGAGGAATATTTTTATCAGACAATTGTCGAGGGAATTCATTTAGGCAACTATACTTTCAAAAAGTATAAATTAGAAAAGAAGAAACCCTCAAAATTAATTATAAATTTGATCGGCGGTCAAAATAAGTCAATCAATTCGGCAATAAAAACAGCCGCGCTCCTCGCCGGTGCAATATATTTTTCGCGTGATCTTTCGAACGAACCCGCAATCACGCTCACACCTCAGGAACTCGCAAAGAGATCGAAAGGTGAATTGGAAAAGCTAGGTGTTGAAGTAAGAGTCTTTGACAGAAACGAATTAAAGAAAAGAAAAATGACGGCAGTCTTAGCTGTCGGAGATGCGAGCACTAATCCTCCACTAATGATCGTGATGCACTATAAACCGAAAGAGAAAGCTAAAAAGAAAATAGCATTGGTGGGAAAAGGAGTAACTTACGACTCCGGCGGTCTATCGATCAAACCAACAGATTCGATGATTGAAATGAAAGCTGATATGGCTGGAGCTTCAACGGTAATAGGTGTTATTTATGCTGCAGCAAAAGCAAAACTGCCCGTTGAGATTATTGGTGTTGTGCCTGCTGTAGAAAATATGCTCGCCGGCAATTCTTAC
>JAENZU010000252.1 GCA_016841125.1 Melioribacter sp.
TGATAGACGAATATGGTATCGAGAAAGTGAACAGACTTTATGGCAACTTAGATTTTGAAAGCACTGTTGGAGTTCCACTCGATAGTCTGGCCTCGGGCTATTCTTCATTTCTAAATTATTACCCGATAGATTTTAACAAATTTGAAGCTGACCTGTACTTCGGCAGGCTTCCTCTCATTAAAAAAATATGCGCAAGATATGCAGCACGTAAATCCGAGGAGGGGTGGGAACTTTACAACAAGAAATATTATTCCCGATCGCTGGATATCTTCAAAAAATTATGGCAGTATTCGGGGAATTATTCTTCCTTAATGGGCTTGGCTTATAATTTAAGGGAGCTAAAAAGATTTGATGAAGCAATTGAAATCCTCGAAAAAAATATTCCTAAGTTCAACGGCAGTTCATACTATTTTAATCTGCAGATAGCTCTGGGCGATTTATTATACTTGCAAGATTTAAATCAAAGAGCCGATTCAATTTACTTCTCGCTTATTCAAATGAATCCCAGAATTGATTATTCAAATATTGCATTAATAAGGATCGAAATAAAGGCCGATACTTCTTATTCAATTAAAGAATATATTGAGGGAAGCAGTGTTACTCGGTTCAATATTCTAAAATCAATATTTGCAAAGAATAGCAATGCTGAATATATTCCTGCTCTGGTAAATTTAACAAAAACTCTTGAAAAGGATTATTCTGATTTTATAATTCAATTCGATCAATTTAATTTTAGTTTTACTAAACAGGATGCATTCTCTGCAAATTATTTGTATAATTACGCTCTCGAAAATTCAGATTACGTACGAGCCCAAAAATTTATTAAGAAAGCGATTAATATCGGCACCAAATCCTCAGACGACATTTTTGAACAAAATTTGAAAAAGGTTGATTGGCTCATCAGGAATGCCGGTGACATTTCCGTCAAATTTGACAATACAAAATGAATTTCTCAGTAGATTATAAAAATATTATTAGTGAAGACGCGGTACTTAAAGCTGCCGCGGATATTGCTGATAATCAGAATATAAAAGTTTTTGTGGTAGGAGGCTTTGTAAGAGACCTCATTCTAGAACGTGAAATAAAAGAAGCGGATCTACTTGTAATCGGCAGCGGACCGGATTTTGCTCAGAAATTAGCGGAATCACTTAATATTAAAAATATTGCTTTGTACCGGAATTTTGGAACCGCGCAATTTGTTAATGGTAATATGAAGTATGAATTTGTTGGTGCCAGAAAAGAATCTTATTCGCGGGATAGCCGCAAACCTGTTGTAGAAACCGGAACGTTTAAAGACGATATAAGTAGAAGAGATTTCACAATCAACACGCTGGCTGTTTCACTCAACAAAGAAGATCTTGGAAGCATTGTTGACACTTTTAACGGTTTAGAGGATTTGAAAAAAAAAATAATTAAAACTCCTTTAGACCCATTGATTACTTTTGATGATGATCCGTTGAGAATAATGAGATGTTTCCGGTTTGCTTCACAATTACAGTTTAGTGTTGATGCCGCAACATTCAGTGCGGCAAATCAGCTTGCGGACCGTTTAAAAATTGTATCGCAGGAGCGGATAACCGATGAGTTTATTAAAATTCTCGCATCACCCCGTCCTTCAATAGGATTGAAATTGCTTCAAGACAGCGGGGTAATGAGGGTGATTTTTCCTGAAATATCGGAGCTGAGCGGAGTTGATCAGCGAAAAGATTTTCATCATAAAGATGTATTTCTTCATACCTGCAAAGTTGTTGACAACATAGCCTCGGAAACTGATAATGTCTGGCTTAGATTTGCAGCATTGGTTCACGATATTGCTAAACCTGCAACAAAAAAGTTTGTCGATGGAATTGGGTGGACTTTCCACGGGCATGAAGAATTAGGTGCCCGGATGATGAAACGTATTTTTAAACGGATGAAACTTCCATACGGTAAAATTGAGTATATTGAAAAATTAATACGGCTTCATTTGCGTCCGATCGCACTAGTTGATGACGATGTAACCGATTCTGCAATCCGAAGGTTAATCGTACAAGCGGATGAAGATTTGGAAGACTTGATAACTTTATGCCGAGCGGATATTACAAGTAAGAATGCAGATAAGGTAAATAAATACTTGCGCAACTACGAAATTGTAATGAAGAAAGTTATGGAGGTTAGAGAAAAAGATAAATTGCGCGCTTTTCAATCCCCCGTGCGGGGGGAAGAAATAATGAAAGTCTTCAATATTCCTCCTTCAAAGAAAGTTGGAATAATTAAGACAGCAATTGAAGAAGCAATCTTAGACGGAAAGATTAAGAACAATTATGAAGAAGCATATGAATATATGTTGAAATTAAAAAGAGAAGAGCATTTTCCTGGCTGAACTTCCCCTTAAAAAATTTTAAATTATTCAATATTTATTTAAACTTTATTGATTTACTAACGTCTTAAAAAAAGAGAAAAAAATTGGTATGTTAAAAATTCCTTATTTAGGAGAATCTATGAGAAAAATCCTTGTATTCCCGTTAATGATCTTATTAGCGGCATCTGTTTTTCCACAAAAGAAACTTACTTTAGATGAAGCAGTTAAAATTGCACTACAAAGAAACTCAAGTGTTATTAAAGCTAAGAATAATTTAGCCTCTACAGAAAAATCATTAAAAAGCGCTTACGGAGATCTGTTGCCGAATTTAGGTGCAAGAGGCAGTTTTAATTGGCAGAAGATTAGCGATGTAGGCGGTACACAGCTCGACTTTTTGGGAAACCCTATCGTAATTCCGGCTTCGGAAACTGATTCCAGAACTTATGGAGTTTCTGTAGGCGGCGGCGTTACGCTTTTTGATGGTCTGGCAAACATCGCAAATATATCTCAAGCAGATGATAATGTTGAAGCAGCCAAATATGATATTGCTAAACTGAAGCAGGATATAGTTCTTCAAACGACGAATTATTTTTACTCAGTATTAAAGGCTAAAAAACTTCTTGGCGTAAGAGACGAAAATGTTAAATACAACCAGAAATTTTTAGAAACAGTGCAGGAAAAAAATCGTTTGGGTTCTGTTGCAATTGCTGACGTTTATGCGCAGCAGGTGGCATTCGGTAATGCAGAGCTTGCTCAGATTCAAGCGCAGAACGACTATGAGTTTGCGCTCAATACTCTTTTGAATTACTTGTCTTTGAATGTATTGGAAGATTATGAAGCAATCGATCCTTTTGCAGGAGTATCCGAGGCAATAGATACTGATGAATATTTAAACCAATTTAATAAAGTTGATGCGATGGTAGAAGAAGCATTGGATAATAGAGATGACTATAAAGCTCAACGATTGACGTTGAATGCCGCCGAGAGCGGAATTACAGTTTCGCGCGGTGGATTGTTCCCCTCGTTAACCGGTAATTATTCATTCTCAACAAGTGCTACTAAAGCCGGCGACTTGTTCGATAGAAAAGTCTGGGGTGCAGGTTTAACTCTCAGTATTCCTATTTTTTCAAATTGGAATACTGAAGAATCTATTGAGTTTGCAAAAGTAAGAGCTTTAAATGCAAACGAAGATTTAATGTTATTGGAAAGACAAATAAAAGTTGAAATTAAACAAGGCTACCTGAATTTGGTTGCTGCAAAGAAAGCATTGGATGTAAGTACAAAGAATGTTGTATCTGCCGGAGAAAATAGAAAAGTAAACAATGAAAGATATAGTTTGGGATCGGGTACAATCTTAGATGTTCTGCAAGCTGATAAAAATTATACTGAAGCGTTAAGCAATAAGATAAGTGCGGAATATGATTTCTATTCTGTAAAAGATGCACTGCTTAATTACCTAGGTAAACTTGATACAAATAAATTTGAATAAAACGTTAAAAGGAGATAAATCTAATGGCTAAGGCAAAAGGTAAGAAATCTAAGAAAAAGTTTATCGTATTCGGTATTTTAGGTTTGTTGCTTGTGATAGTTGTAGGAGTAATAGTTTTTGGCGGTGATCAGGAAAAGATTATTTCCGTTCAAACTGAAACTGCCGACAAGAGAGATATTACACAAGTAGTTGCGGCAACCGGAAAAATCTATCCGATAAATCAGGTTGTAATAACTCCTGAGGTAAACGGCGAAATAGTTGAACTTCCTGTTGAAGAAGGACAAAGAGTTAAAAAAGGTCAGTTGCTAATTCGTATAAAACCCGATATTTATATTGCTCAGAGAAACCGGGCTAAAGCAAACCTCGAATCTGCAAAAGCAAATTTAAAAGTTAGACAAGCTAACCTTAATCAAGTAGAGAGCGAGTACACAAGAATTAAAGGATTGTATGAGAAAGGTCTTGCGAGTGATCAGGAATTAGAACAGGCAAAATCTCTTTATCTTCAAAGTCAGGGTCAGCTGGAAGCGCAAAATGCGGCAGTGTATCAAACTGAAGAATCACTTAAAGAAGCAGAAGAAAATCTTGCCAGAACTCAGATATATTCACCGCTTGAAGGTACCGTTAGCCAATTAAATGTTGAATTGGGCGAGCGTGTTTTAGGAAGCAACTTTACACAAGGTACCAATATTATGACCGTTGCCAATCTTGAGGAAATGGAAGCCCGTGTTGAAGTTGATGAAAACGATGTGGTGCTTGTATCTTTAGGTGATACATCTAGAATTGAAATAGATGCTTTTAAAGATCGTAAATTTACCGGGGTTGTTTATCAAATCGGCAATACAGCCCAGCAAACAGGTCTTGGTACTCAAGACGAAGTTGTGAATTTTGAAGTAAGAATAAAACTTCGTGAATCAAATCCTGAAATTAGACCTGGAATGTCATGCGATTCGGATATTGAAACCGATACTCAAAGAGGTGTTATTACGGTGCCGATACAGAGCGTTACTGCTAGATTAGGTAATGCGGGCGGCGGCGAAAAAGACGGCGGTGAAGGTGAAGAACAAACTGAAGGAAATGGTAAAAGGAATAGCATGAACGAAATGAATACGAAACCGCAAGAGGTAGTATTTATTATTGAAAATAATCTTGCTAAAATGGTAGAGGTTGAGACGGGAATTAGTGACGACACACACATTCAGATCCTTTCAGGGTTAGAAGAAGGTCAGGAAATT
The DNA here is from genome assembly GCA_016841125.1 of Melioribacter sp. Classification (GTDB taxonomy): domain Bacteria; phylum Bacteroidota; class Ignavibacteria; order Ignavibacteriales; family Melioribacteraceae; genus JAENZU01. The sequence continues at coordinate 5,063 of JAENZU010000252.1, forward strand.
GTCAGCGGTCCTTATCGAGCAATCTCTAAAGAACTTGAAAATGAAGTAAAGGTTTCGGTAGAGTCTAAGGACAAAGGTTTCACAAAACGGGGATCGTAAAATAAAATCGGAAAATTCAGCATGAATATTATTAATATTGAACATATAGCTAAGATTTATCAAGTAGGCACGGAAGAAGTTCATGCACTGCGGGATGTGTCTCTGCAAATTAACAAAAATGAATATCTTGCAATCATGGGTCCTTCCGGCTCCGGTAAATCAACACTAATGAATATTTTAGGATGCCTGGATACACCAACAAAAGGTTTATATGACTTTAAAGGCGAAAGTGTAAGCGAGATGACAGATAACGAATTGGCATCCATTCGTAATAGAGAAATTGGTTTCGTATTTCAAACATTTAATTTGCTGCCGCGTTCCAATGCTTTGCACAACGTTGAACTTCCTCTTATATACGCGGGCTTATCCAGCGGCGATAGGAAAGAGCGTGCCATCCATGCCCTCGATAAAGTTGGTTTATCCGATAGAATTTATCATAAACCAAATGAATTGTCCGGAGGTCAGAGACAGCGTGTTGCAGTTGCCAGGGCTTTAGTGACAGACCCGTCAATAATTTTAGCCGATGAACCGACCGGTAACCTCGATACGAAAACAGGTGAAGAAATTATGGGATTGTTTGGGGAATTGCATGAACTCGGCAATACTATTATATTGG
>JAENZU010000253.1 GCA_016841125.1 Melioribacter sp.
GTAAGATAAAAACTGCCGATTCTTTTTCTGAATCTGTCGGTCATATTTTCAACCCCGTCGCCAAAAAGATTAATATAATAATACCTGAGATTCAGCTCCACCAAGTTGCTTTTGCTAATTCCGATGTTGGCTACAAAACCGACATACCCGCCGACGGCATAATGCATTTTTGCGCTGCCGAAAGAATTGAAAAACTCCTTTTCGTACGGTGTTGTTACCACAAATGTAGGGCCGGCACCGAAATTTATATATGGTCGAAGATTATCAGTCAAACTCTCAGCGAACAGACGGTACTGCAAGCCGAAATAAAGAGGGAGTAAAAACACTCTGTTTTGTTTACCGATTGTGTAAGTTCTTCCAAAGTAATCAATGTATTCAACTTCTTTGTCATCTTTCGATTCGGATATTGAAAAGTCTGTAAAACCGGTAAGTGTATTTGAAAATGAATATCTAAAAAATGTACCCAATCCTAATCCGCCTTCACCGAACATTATATCCACTCCCCAGGAATTTGGAGGGAATGTTTCCGGTTGTTTTTCCGGAGCCATTTCACCAATTTTCTGACCGAAGATTAAACTTATCGAAAAGAGGATGATAATTACGCTTAAAATTCTCATCTTTGTTCCTAACTTTTAATTACATTTTACTTTTTTAATTTACAGATTATCATCAAAAAATCAATGAGATAAATTTATTGCGAAAAGAAATTACCTCAAATCTCGATGAACCAAAATATTGGGATGAAGCTTATCTAAACGATTCTGATCGATGGACTTTAAACAGCCCTAATCCGGTATTTGTTCAAGTTTTGACGGATAAAAAATTTTATACACAGGGGAATAAAATTTTGATTGCCGGAGCAGGTAAAGGGCATGATGCCGTGGCAGCTGCCAAATTTGATCTTGACGTTACATCAATCGATTTTTCAGATGAAGCAAATAAACGTGCCGAAGAAGTTGCAGCAGCAGCCGGACTTACAATAAATTTTGTAAACGAAGATTTATTTAAAATTGGTGAAAGGTTTAACTCTCACTTCGATCTGGTTTATGAGTACGTTACAATTTGTGCCGTAAACCCGAACCGTCGTGATGAGTTACTCTTGAGTTTGCATAATTCATTGAGTGAAAACGGCAGACTCATCACAGTACTTTTCCCCATAGATTCTAGAGCGGGCGGACCCCCTTTCAGTATTGAACTAAATGAGTTTTACAAGCTCGCATCAAAATACTTTTCGTTAGAATATTTCCAGCGGAATATTAATTCCATCAAACCAAAAAAGGGGAATGAAGTTTTATTGATCCTCAGAAAGAAAGAAAAATTAAATGGGTAAAAATTTAGAGATTAAATTACGCGTTAATTCGCATCAACAATTGGTGAATAAATTAAAAGAAATTGATGCTTCCTTTACCAATGTTCTGGAGCAAAAGGATATTTATTATGCTTACAATAAAGGGCTGCTTAAATTGAGGAAAGTAAACGGTGAATATGAATTGATCAAATATGTCAGAGATGAATCAGGCGCCGATAGATGGAGCAATTACGAGATCATTTATTTGACAGGCGATAATTTTGAAAGATATCTGAGCGAAATTTTTAGTGAAGAAGTTACTGTTCAAAAAACAAGAACTCTGTATATGTACAAGGATACACGGATACATCTCGATGAAGTTGAAAACCTTGGCAGTTTTATCGAATTGGAAGCTGTAGTAGTTGATACTGAAGAGGAAGCCGCGGATCAATTTAATTTCTTAGTAGAACGTTTGGGACTGGATCTCAGTGCACAGATTAATAAATCCTATAAAGAGCTGATGATTAGTAATGCTGATAACTAAAGAAAAAATAAATAAAGTAGATATTGAAAGAAGGATAAATGATTATATCCGGCAAAAGCAATTCGAACGGTTTATTATTGTTGTTCCAACAAACCGGAAACTCCGTCAGCTTAAAAAGGAAATGATTGATCTAGCTGAAGGAAACACAACCAGCACTGTGAATATTGAAACTTTAGGAACACTATTTGAAAAACTTCTTTTAACGAATGAAAAATTTATCGCTTTAAGTGAAGCTTCTTCGACGGTTCTAATTGAGCAGGCGTCGCGAGAAGTTAAGTTGAACTATTTTACAAACTATAAAAGTATGCCTGCCGGCACATTAAAAAGAATCAAAAATGTGATCTCGGAATATAAGAAGCATGGAATACTGCCGGAAGATTTAAGAAGGGAATCAGCGGATTTGAATCCCTCAGAAAAGCTGAAGGCATTGGACATTGCAAATATATTCGAAGTTTATAGAAACAAATGTCTTCAATTGAATGCACTGGAAACCGGCGATATTTACGCGCGGCTGCTGAGGCTGACAACTATTGACTTTTCCAAAATTATTACAAAAGTATTTGAAAAAGGGGAACTGCTTCTTGTAAATGGTTTCGATGAATTCACAAAACCCGAAGTTGAAATATTAAGTAAGCTGGCAGAAATAAAAGATATTCAACTTTTTATTGAGTTCGATTATTTCAAGTACAATCCTCTAATATTTTCTCACTTGGATAAATGCTATGATAGTTTGACCAATGCCGGTTTTAAGAAAGTTGAGGATGCGTCTGCCGTTTCTAATCCGCCCTTTAAAGAATTGATTAGATCAAATTTATTTCTTAATAAAGAAAATATATCGGCTGCAGATTACAAAGAGAAGGTTGTAAAAATAAACGCATTATCTCTGCGTTCAGAAGTAGAACTTATTGCAAAAGAAATAAAAGAATTAATTATTCAGCATAAAACCGATCCGAATAAAATTTGTGCAGCGTTCAATATTATTGACAATTATTCTCCGGTGATAAGAGATGTTTTCGAAAATTACGGAATACCCTTTAATTTAACCGACCGCACCGGACTGGACAAATCACTACCGGTAATAGCATTGGTTTCATTTCTGGAAATATTAGAAAATGATTTTTACTACAGAACAATATTCAAAGCATTGAACAGCGGATTTCTCGATCTAAATAAAATTGATAAGCAGGGTCTGAAAAAAGCTGCGTCGGAGCTGAAAATAGTTTCGGGAAAATTTAATTGGGAAAATTCAATTTCCGAAGCGATTGATAATTTTGAAATTTTAAATTTTGATAACCGGAAACTTGATCTGCAGAGATTAAAAAAAGCGCGGGAAGATTTCGATTATCTCGTTGCACTGCTGGCACCTTTTGCAAAAAAAATGACAATACGTGACTTTCATTCTGCTGTCGAAAAACTTATTCACAAATTGGGAATTCTAACAAATCTTCTGTCTGATGCTGAGGGTAGGGAAGAGGCAAATATAAAGGGACTTACGACTTTTCTCGAAACTGTTCGTGAAATTTTTGAGCTCATCGAAGCAGAAGAAGGTTCCGATAAAACTTATAATTTAAAATATTTTCTCGATACAATTAAAACAGCGTGCAAATGGGCACGATTTAATGTAAAAGAAAAACCCGAATACGGCGTTCTGGTTACTACAGTTAATGAAATTAGAGGTTTGCAGTTCGACTATTTGTTCATCGGAGGAATGATAGATTCAATTTTTCCGACACGCTACAACCCGGAAATTTTCTTCAGCGGCAGTTTTAGAAAGCAAGAATATATTCATCAAACAGAGGAAAGATATCATTTCTATCAAACAATTTGTTCGTGGAATAAAAAACTTTACTTAAGTGTTCCGGCAAAGAATGAAAAAAAAGAATTAGTAGAATCAAATTTCCTAAAAGATCTTTCAAAAATAATTCAAATGGGGGAAAAGTCTTCCGAAGATTATTCGGCAAATATTTACTCGGTTGATGAAGGATTGATTGCCGCTGGAAATGAAAGACTAAGTGCAGCTTACTCCGATTTTTTAGAATCAAAAAATTATAATACCGGTAAAATAAAAAAAGCGATAATGGTCGACAGCCAAAGATCCGCAATGCCTTTTGATGAATCGGAATTTAACGGTTTTATAAATTTAGAGAATAACGATCCCGAAATTTTAACAAAACTTAGTGAGATTGGGAATAAACAATTTTCAATTTCACAATTGGAAACTTATGCAAAATGCCCTTTCAAATGTTTTACCGAACGAATTCTAAAAATTGATGCTGAAGAAGAACCGACCGAAGAAGTTGAAGCAATAGAACTCGGAAGTATTCTTCACGTAATATTATTTGAATTCTATACCACCTTAAAGAAAAAAAATATAATTCTTAAAAATTGTTCTGATCAAATTTTCGATGAAGCATTGAAAATAATATTTAAAATTGCCGAAAATAAAATTGAATCGCACTTATTCAAAGCGCCTATTTCATTTTTCGAAAAGGAAAGGATTCTGGGGTATAATGGAAATCGCGAAGAATCCATTTTATATAAATTTGTCCAGACGGATAGAGAAGCTGATGACAACTTCCATCCCAAATATTTTGAGGTAAGTTTTGGAAAATCCAGCGACGAAAACACAGACGAGGAACTCAGTTCATCTGATTCATTTGAAATAGAGGGAATAAAATTAGCGGGTAAAATTGACAGGTTAGAGATTAATTCCGAAAATCAATTTAATGTTGTCGATTACAAACTGTCGGGTGCAAAACCAAATAAAAGTGAACTAGAAGAAGGAATTTCGCTGCAGCTGCCGGTATATCTTTTAGCGGCAAACTCACTGTTGAATAAAAAATTGGGTGACGGCTTTTTCCCGAATGATATGATAATTTATTCGCTGAAATACAAGGATGGTAAGTTCGGCAAAAACAAAGTAAGCCTTTCCCGCAGCAAAAAGGCTGATTACGCAGCATTGCTTGAGGATATTCAGACATCAACAAAAGAGCATGTTAAAAGTATTGTTGAAAATATTCACTCCGGTAAATTTAATTTGACTACATTGGAGAATAGAGAAGAAAAGGTTTGCAGATATTGTGAGTTTAAATCAGTTTGCAGGGTTGAAGAAATAATTTAGCGAGCACGTTCAATTCTATTGAATAGATGACATTATTTTGTTAATTTTAAATGCCACTGCTGAAAAGCGGTGGCAATTTTTTTTAAATCACGAAAAAAATAATTGGAGGAAAATATAAGTGTCAAATTTTGTATATCTCAGTAAAGAAAAAATGAGGGAGGTAGAGAAAGAATTAAGTGATCTGAAAACTCGCGGAAGGAAAGATATGGCAGATAGAATTGCCGAAGCCAGATCTTATGGCGATCTTTCTGAGAATGCTGAATATGACGCAGCAAAAGAGGCTCAGGGATTATTGGAATTGAAGATTAGTAAAATGGAAGAAATGCTTTCCCGCGCTCAGATCATCGACACCTCGAAAATGACCAGAGAAGAAGTTGGAATTTTATCAACTGTAACAGTGAAAAATTTGAATAACAAAAAGATATTCAAATATACCATTGTGTCTCCCGAGGAAGCAGATTTGGAGCAGGGTAAAATTGCGATTAGCTCGCCTGTGGGTAGAGCTTTACTTGGAACAAAACTTGGCGATGTCGTTAATGCACAAGTTCCTGCCGGAGTTATTAAGTTCGAAATTTTAGAGATTGATTATTAATATAATTGCCGCATGAAAGCAGTTGAGCAAAAATTCATGAAATTTGTCAAAGCACAAAAACTCATCAGCAATGATGATAGAATTCTTGTTGCTTTAAGCGGCGGTGCAGATTCGGTTTGTCTTACTTTGCTGCTGATAAAATATGCAGTATCTTTTAAATATGAGCTTGGTGCCGCGCATATTAATCATCAACTAAGAGGTGCAGAAGCCGATGAAGATGAAAAATTTT
>JAENZU010000254.1 GCA_016841125.1 Melioribacter sp.
GCCCATATTCCGCCGGCGTCGTTAGAATTTGCCCCAACAATTCGATCGCTATAGCCGTCGCCGTTTACATCACCTGCTGACGAAATCGACCCACCAAATTTATCGCCTGCCGCTTCTCCTGTAAATATCGCATCTGATATGTTATCCATTGAGGTGCCGCCAAAGTAAAGATAAGCCCTGCCAGCAGTTGTTCCTCCGGCATCATTGAAATTTGCACCAACAATCACATCATCGAAACCATCGCCGTTTACATCGCCTGCTGTAGAAACAGACCAGCCGAAGTAATCGCTATCTACTTTACCTGTTAGTGTAACATCTACACCACCATTCATGCTAGATCCGCCAAAATAAATATATGCACTGCCTTTATCAGTTCCCCCGGCATCATTTTCATAAGCACCAACAATCACATCGCTGTAGCCGTCTCCGTTTACATCACCCGCTGTAGAAACAGAATAGCCGAAGCTATCACCTGCTGCTGCACCTGTTAGTGTAATATCTATAGTACCATTCATGCTAGACCCGCCAAAATAAATATATGCCGAACCCGCACCACTTCCATACGCACCAACAATCACATCAGCATAGCCGTCACCATTTACGTCACCTGCTGTTGAAACAGAAGCACCAAATTCGGCATTGAGTGCAGTTCCAGTTAATATTCTATTGGGAGCACTAGTAGACATGGAAGAATTTCCATAGTAAATATATGCTCTACCGCCATTTGGAAAATCGCTATCATTAAAGTGAGCACCAACTATCACATCACTGTAGCCGTCTCCGTTTAAGTCGCCTGCCCCGGCTACTGAATATCCAAATTCATCACCAGCTGCTGCACCTACTGGTGCAACATCTGCTGTATTATTCATGCTAGATCCGCCAAAATAAATATATGCTTTCCCAACATCTGTACCTTCTGTTGCATCATCATAATTAGGAGCACCAACAATTATATCGCTATAGCCGTCTCCGTTTACATCGCCCGTTGAAGAGACCGAGGTTCCAAAGCGATCGCCTGCGGCTTCTCCTGTCAATATTACATCGGCCATATAATCCATTGAAATACCGCCATAGTATATATATGCCCTGCCTGCATTTGAACCTCCGGCATCATTTTCATTTGCACCAATAATTATATCGCTGTAGCCGTCTCCGTTTACATCTCCAGCCGTGGAGACTGAAACTCCAAAGTGATCATATGAGGCTTGTCCTGTAAAGAACCTCTCAGTAATAGCCTCAGGAACAGAATTGCCACCACCATTTGTTGCAGCAGAATTAAGTAATCCTTCTAATTCAGATGTAGTAATTCCCAGCTCTTTTGCTTTGCTGTCAATATCAATTTTATCTTTTGTTTGAGCCAGATTCATTGCAGATGCAGACAGTACAGCAAAAACTAGGAAAAGCTTAATAAAGTCTTTTATAGAACAGTGGAATTTTGCCATTATCCTTCTCCAGTAATTTGTAATAAGTTATTTTATATTAGGGTATTCAGCAGGCAATCTATAGATATTACATTCTCTACAGCTCTTATTCCTACATTCAGATCCCATTTTTGAAGCTTTCCTTATTGTAATGTAAATTTCAATTACAGTATCATTAAAGTGCTCTTATTTCACAATCCCACGTTCGTGGGGTAAAGATAGAGCTGTCTTATTCGAATGGATGACTTGCGGTATTAAGAATTGGTAGAAAAAAAATAGAGATGGAAAAATGTAAAGTTATATTTCGCCGCGTAGTGACTTTGTAATAACTTCAGATTTTGAATTAACCTGCAGTTTGCGGTAAATATTTTTTGCGTGTGATTTTATTGTATCGAGAGTGTTGCCCAGATTTAAAGCTATCATTTTAAAACTTTGTCCGTCAACCATTCCAGCAACTATTTGTTTCTCTTTATCTGTAAGCGGACTTTTAATTTGAGATTTTGATTTTTCAAAAAACTGAATAATTTTACGGGCTATTTCCGGTGAAAGCGGAGTGCCTCCTTCATAAGTATCAATTATAGCTTCGCGAATTTTATGCAGCGGAGTGTTCTTAACAAGATATCCGACAGCCCCTGATTGCAATGCCTGAAAAATTTTATCTGCATCATCAAAAACTGTGAGCATAATAATATTAATTTCCGGCCATTTATCTTTTATCATAGAAATTGCTCCTAGACCGGATAAACCAGGCAGACCAATATCAAGCAAAAGTACATCAACAGGAAGAGAGTTTTCTGCCTTAATAATAAATTCTTCCACCGATTCCGCTCCAATCTCGCAAAGAAAATTTTCCTGCGTTGAAAGAAATTGAAACAGGGGTTCTCGAATATCTTTAATGTCTTCTACTATTGCTACTGAAATCATAATTAAACTTATTTTTTCTAAAACCTAAATTCAATACCACGTAAGTGGGTTTAAGCTATTTTTGCCTCAAACTTAATAGTTAAGCCTGATTGATTAATAAATTCAATTTTCCCATTAATTTTTTCTGTTCTATGTTTAATGTTTTTAATTCCATTACCGGATGTTTTTAATTCTTCAGGAAGACCACCGCCGTTATCTGAAATTGAAACGTAAAGGGTTTCATCTTTTTCTGAAAATGAAATTTTAATCAAAGTCGCTTCAGAATACTTTACAGAATTATTAACCGCTTCCTTAATTATAAGAAAGACGTTCTGTCGAAAATCCACATTTAATTTTTTGTTTGGGTTTTGAATTTCAATTTTGAATTTTGTTAATATTTCCTTGCTGGATGCAATCTGATTTGCAGTTTGCTTAATTCTTTCAATAAGACTTTCGAGTTTATCGTTACGCGAATCAATAGACCAAATAACATCATTCATTACATTTATCATTTCACCGCTTTTGTGTCTTATCAATTCACTCTTAGTTTTTATCTTGTTAATATCACTTTCATAATTTATGAGATCTGCGTTCATTGCAATCTGAGTTAATGAAGACCCAACCTCATCGTGCAGGTCACTTGCAAGTTTGAGTCTCAGCCTCTCCATTTCAAGCTTTTTTTGAACCTTTACATTGTAGAATCTATATGAAATTAATCCAATTATTGTTAACAAAGCTGCGTAAAACCAAAGGGTATTATAAAAAGGGGGATCGACAATAATAGCAAGCGTTTTTATATGTGAACTCCAAATTCCGTCACTATTGCTTCCGTTAAGTTCAAGTTTATATTCATCGGGTTTGAGATTTGCAAAGTTAACCGAATGCTCCGTTCCAAGGTTTATCCATTCACTACTCCCGTTCGCTAATCTATATCTGTACAAATTTTTTGGCGGGTTTGTGAAATCCAACGAGGAAAAATCGATTTTTATAAAGTTCTCTTCGTGTGATAATTCTAATTCTGAGTCTATAATTTCCCGAAGTGAATGGTCTTCATTCATTATTGTAAGTTTTGTTATTTCGATTGGTGGATTGAATTCGTTTGGAATGAATTTTTTCGGAGCAATAATTTCAAGCCCTTTTATATTACCGGCATAAATTATTCCTAGTGAATCCTTGTAGATTGAGCCCTGAACAAATTCATTAGAAAGTAACCCGTCAACAGCAAAATAGTTAGTGAATTTCATCTTCGATTTATCAAGTTCTGCAAGACCGTTGTTGGTAATAATCCAAAGATTTCTCTGATTGTCCTCTTCAATTCCCAAGATTGTATTATTACATAATCCGTTTTTTTCTGTGAATAATCTGGCTTTATCATTTATAAAGTTATAATTGACTAAACCATTTCCTCTTGTACCAATCCATAAAGTACTATCACTATCTAAAAATAATTCTGTTATTTGCTGATTTGAAATTATTGGATTCGAAATATTTTCGAATGTTTTCTTCTTCAAATCATGAATTATAACTCCATTGCCATGTGTTCCTATTAGAATTTTTCCGGGCTCAAGTTCCAAAAGTGCTCTTGTGTTTAGAGCAAGAGATTCATCGGAATAATAACCGCTAATCACTTTATCGGCAGATTGTATGTTGCAAAAACCTTTTAAGGTGCCTACCCAAATATTATTGTATGAATCCTTCATCATACATTTCACAAAATCACTAGTAAGTTTATTGTTATTCGAAGCATTAATATCTGCAAAAGTGTTTGTTGCAGGATTGAATCTAGATATTCCCTTACCATCAGTACCAATCCAAAAAGATGAATCATTTTCTATAACAATTTCAGTAATATAATTTGACGCAATGCTTGAGTTATTTATTGTGTAAAATATCTCATTTCCCGACTTTATATTTATCCAATTCAGCCCGCCGCCGTAAGTTCCGATTAAATACTCGTCGGCATTTAATTTTTCAACGGTAAATGCTATAGGGTTATTTAAAGCAGCCGGAGAGGAGTCTGTTGATATATGTTGGAATCTAGAGGTTTTAAATTCTAATAAGTTTAATCCGCCCCCGAAAGTTCCAAGCCAATACCCGCCGGATGCATTTTTACAAATATCCCAAACTTCATTATTTGTAAGTCCGTTTGGATTTGATACATCCATCTTTATAAACTTCAATTTATTTCTAGTGCTGTCAACTATTACTAAGCCGTCGGTATCGGTGCCAATTAATATTTCCCCATTGGAATTTTCAAAAACTTTAGTAACATCTTTATCTATTTCTGTAGGATGGAATTGTTTAAAATTTATTGATCCTAAAGAAATATAATCAGAAGAGTTAAATATATTTATGCCACCGCCAAAGGTCAGAACCCAATAAATACCTTGGCTATCCTTAAATGTTTGCCAAACATCATTATCCGAAAGACTGTACTGATTTTTATTTGAATGGTCGTATAACCTGCTTTTTACTGTTTCACTATCAAAAAAGACCAACCCTGATCCGTAACTTGCGAGCCATAATTTTTTATCTGAATGAGGATAAATATTGCGAATATTTTTATACGGCAAAATATTTGTCCCACTTTCAGAAAAATCTTCCCATTTGTTATTTAAGAGGTCAAATTTATTCAATCCATTATTCGTTCCAATCCAGAAAACGCCTGATATGTCTTCGTAAATTGCCCGAACATCGTTTCCGTTTATTGAATTCGGATCATTTTCAGAATGGCGGAAGTGAATAAAAATATCTTTTTCATAATCATAATAATTCAGTCCTCCCCCGTACGTGCCAATCCACAGATTATTGTTGGAATCCTCATAAATTCTCCAAATTGAACTGTTGGATATTGAATTAGAATCAAGCGGATCATGTTTATAAACTTTAAATTTATACCCGTCAAACCTATTTAATCCATCTTGAGTACCTGCCCAAACAAATCCTTTGGAATCCTGTAAAACACAATTAACAACGCTTTGGGAAAGCCCTTGTTTAGAATTATATTCGGTAACTTTATAATCACTTATTTGTGCGTATACAGTTAGGCTTAGGAAACAATAAACAAATATCGATTTTATGAAATTTATCTCCGTTTATTATTTATAATATTTCAATAAATATAAGATAATATTTGGTGATTTTTGAAACATTATACTTTTCTACAGTTTTTTACGAATACTGTAATTTGTTTTCCTCCCTTACTTGGTTAATCTTTCAAAAGAAGAGCGTTAGTCAGTTCTCCAAATTTATTATTGAATTAGTGAAAGAATAGTCGGAGGGGTCACTGATTCTTCCGCGGGAATCACTTTGTGAGAGACCAGGCACGCTCACGGAAAAGAGGTTGTCTCAAAAATTGATAATTGTCATGCTGAACTTGATTCAGCATCTCATTTTCCATCAAAATCGAAAGATTAGATTCCGGGTCAAGCCCGGAATGACA
>JAENZU010000255.1 GCA_016841125.1 Melioribacter sp.
GGTGAATAACAGTCTAAGCTTCCTGCAAAGACTCGGCAAGTTTATTTATCGAATTTGTTAAAAATCCGGGCAGCACAATTTTTCTTGTCAATTTTATCGCATTTGGATCTTCAAGCAATTCCAGCATTTCCTTGTATTTGGCTTCTCCGTATTTAGAAACAACATGCTCTTTTCTTTCCGGTTTTCGGAAATGATAATACATGCTTGCCGGATCGGCTTCCGGGTGAAATTGAGTGCCTACAATTTCATCAGATATTCTTACCGCCATAATTGCTCGCTCAAAATCAACGTTAGGTCTTTCCTTTTCCAAACAAATAATTTCGGCACCCAACTCCGAAAGGACTTTTTTATCCGGCTGAACAACTTGATATTCTCTGAAGTCCGCAGAGTAAAAAATATCCGGTAAGCCCATTAAGAGCGGATCGGTCATCCCCGCCTCGGTTTTATGCACAGGCATTACTCCAAAAGACTTTGAATTGCGGGGTGTTACTTCCCCGAATTTGAAATATCGAGCCATTATTTGAAACGAATGGCAAATGAAAAAAATAAACTTTTTCCGGTCGCTTGTTTCGTTGTGGTTTCTAATGTCGTCAAGAAGATTAAAATAGCGTCTCTCCCAATCGCTGCCTTCGTCATCGAACGGACTGCCGGGACCGCCGGAAGAAATGTAGATATCGTAATTTATATCGGGGACTTCATTTTTATATCTTGAATCATAAATATCGTACTCAACAGAGAGATCGGGAAAATTGCAGTCGATTTCATTTAATATATCTTGAATACACCGCATCCCCTGGTTTTCTTCGTTATTATATAAATCTATAATTGCTGTTTTTATTTTCGGCTGTGTCATTAAAATTCCTAAATTCTAAAATTTTCGAACAAAAATATACTTATTATCCTTAAATAATGCTCCTGAAAAAACAACGAATTATTGTGCAAGAGCCAAAAGAATTAAATGCGGTAAAGCTTTTAAAGGGAGATTATAATAATTAGGTAGGATTAAAAAAAATCCCGGCATATTCTGCCGGGACCAAAACAACTAAAACTAATTTTTAGTACGATTTCTTTGCCGTTTTCATTTCAGGAATCAGCACTGTATCGATAACGTGAATGACACCGTTTGAGGTTGCTATATCAGCTTTAACAACTTTAGAATTGTTAATCATTACATTTCCGTCATCAACTTTAATCATAACGTTGCTGCCCATCAATGTTTCAGCTTTATTCAATTTTACAACATCAGATGAACCAACATTTCCGCTTACAACATGATAAAGCAATACTTTCTTCAACTGATCTTTATCTTTTAACAAATTGTCTAAAGTACCTTTCGGTAATTTTGCAAATGCTTCATCTGTCGGTGCAAACACTGTAAACGGACCGTCGCCTTTCAAAGCGTCAATCAAACCGGCTTCTGTAAGTGCTGTTGCCAAAGTATTAAAACTGCCTGCTGCTACGGCTGTTTCAACTATATCTTTCTTCGCGGTTTCTTTTTTGTGATCATCTGCAAAAACAAGTGTACCCGCTAAAATTAAAATTACGAACATGCTGAATAATTTATTGAGTTTCATTTTTATTTCCTTTCTTAATTGATAAATTGTTTTTTCGAAACTTACCATCAAAACGACGAAGAATAGAAATCAGTTCCATTTAGTGTAATTTATTAATTAATTTTACCAGCTATTAAATTGATTCAGTTTAGCAGAATGAAAATAAAATCTTATATACTGGCTTTATCACTACTCTTTATTTCAACTTCAATGAGGCAAGAATCAACAACCCGCTTACTGCGTGTGCTAACTTATAATATTCATCACGGAGTGGGAATAGACAACAAATTGGATCTTGACCGGATCGCAAAATTTATTGTGAATAATAAAATAGATATTGCCGCAGTGCAGGAGGTTGACTCATGCACCGAACGTACCGGCAAAATAAATACACCGTCATATCTTGCAGAGAAAACGGGAATGGAGTTCGCATTCGGAGGAAACATTAAGTTTGACGGCGGCAGCTACGGAAATCTGATACTGTCTAAATTCCCAATTTTAAATTGCCTCAATATTACATTGCCCAATATTGACAAGGGGGAACAACGCGGGCTGCAGATTGCGTAAATCAAAATTGAAAATGACACAATCATTTTTCTAAATACACATTTGGATCACTGCGAAGATGATCTGGAAAGATCTTTAAGTGCTGAAGTTATTGTAAATAGAGTATCCGAATTTGAGAGAAGCTTTATACTTTGCGGAGATCTAAACGATACACCTCAAAGTCAATCTGTTTTAGTCATTTCGTCGGCAATGAAAGACACTTGGGATGAGGATAGTCCTGGGGCGGGAAACACATATCCTGCTGACATTCCGGAGAGGAAAATTGACTACATTTTCTATAATAATATCAAAGGAGAGACACAACTAAAATTAGACAAAACGAAAATTGATTCGATAAATTTTTCCGATCATCTTCCTCTAAGAGCAGAGTTTAATTTGGAATTAAATCGTTAATCGTCGTCGCCCGATCCCGAACTTTCTGAAGAAAAATCATCAAAAGCCAGTGCATCAACCGCACAACCCAAGCATGCTTTTAATCCTTTACCATCGTTTGCGAATGGAAGAAAATAAAGTTCGCGGGTAAAATCACATTTTTCGCAAACTCCGTCTTCAATTTTTTCAACTTTGTTTGCTAGACTTGAATCAATATCCAGCCTATATTCATGTGCGTATTTTCTAATTTCCGGAAGCATGTCAAACCCCTTACTTTTTTCACTTTAAATATATTTCGAAAGAAAATAATTAGCAATTGAATACTAATTGAGGAAATCATTACCGGTTGAAATTTGTTTTATCTATTTTATATTAAGCTTAATGATCAAAAATACAAAGGAGATAAAATGTCGGCAACACCATCCACAATGTTGAAACTGGGTACAACTGCACCCTCGTTCAGTTTAAAAGATACTGTTACAAATAAAGAATTAAGTTTAGATGATTTGAAATCAGCCAAAGCCGCGGTAGTGATGTTTATCTGCAACCATTGTCCATATGTGGTAAATATTATTGATGAATTGGTAAATGTTGGAAATGAGTATAAATCAAAGGGAGTTTCGTTTGTTGCAATCAGCTCTAACGACGTAGAAAATTATCCCGAAGATTCCCCGCAAAAAATGAAAGAGTTAGCTGAAGAGAAGGGATTTCCATTTCCATATCTTTATGATGAAACACAGGAAGTTGCTAAATCCTATAAAGCTGCGTGCACTCCGGACATTTACGTATTCGACTCTGAAATGAAACTTGTTTACCGGGGACAGATTGATGACTCAAGACCGGGAAATAATATAAAACCGTCCGGCAGCGATTTGAGAAACGCGCTGGATAACATTTTAGCCGGTAAAGGAGTAAGCCCCGATCAAACACCGAGCATAGGATGCAATATAAAATGGAAGAGATAAGCAAGCCGGAATAATATTCATTCCGGACTGAGTAGTCTTGCCTGCTAAACTTTTTACAGCGGTTGTAAGCTGTATCTAATAGTCTATGTTCTAATAAAGGTGCAAGATTTTTAATTCTCTGCACCTTTTTTAGTAAAGTCGGCTGAATATTTTTTTATTTCAAAAGCAGCATCTTCTTAACCGATGTATAATCTCCTGCTTTCAATTGATAGAAATAAACTCCGCTCGACAGATTTGATGCGTCAAACTCGACTTCGTACGTGCCGGGTTGTTTTATTTCGTTTACAAGAGTTGAAACCCGGTTGCCGATGATATCGAAGACTACCAGCTTCGCTTGTAAAGACGGGGCATGCCCCGTCTCTACGTTAGGGATGACAAATCCTATTTTCGTTGTTGGGTTGAAAGGGTTGGGATAGTTTTGAGACAATGAAAACTTGCCTACTGGATTATTTGAGTCCTCTCCAACGGCTGTTACACTACCAGGCGAGAAAGCATAAATTCTATCTGATCGAATTACTATTGCGGTATTTCCACCGGCAAAAGACCATGGACCAGCAAAACTGCCCCCCGGAACCAATTCGTAAAATGAATCATTGTGTGCAGAGTAACCCCAGTACTTTGCAAATGACATACTGTATCCAAGACCAATAACATCTCCCACATCAAATCCATAAAGTTGCTGGTCTGTTTGTTTAGTAACCCAATTTTTTGTGATACCGCTGTAAGCTGTCAATTCCATATCGCCATTTCTACCAAAAATTAAGGAATCGCCGATGCTGTTTGAACTTAGTGTAATATTTTTCTCGTAAATTTGAGCTGTGCTTGCATCAAAAACAGCACAAGCTGATGAAGAGATTGAATGGACCATTAAAAAGTTATTTACTGAGAGAGATCCATATGCTTCTGCGGCTTTATATAAAACTAGGGAATCCAACTCTTCAGAATAAAATATTACATCGTTCTCAGGACCGCCGGTTGAATAACCATAAACTCTTGGAGTTGCTATTGCGTGGGAAGAAGTTAGTTTATATGTATCAACAGACTGCAGATTATTTGTCCTGCCGTTATAGAAGAAGACTCTCATCGTGTCGGATTTAGTATTAGCTCTGAATACCGAGCAATAGTTTTCAGCAGCAAAAAGTTTTGAATAATAAATATCGTCATTTGGTGCAAAGTATTTATGTTTTGTTGAACCGGTTTCAAAATCGTGAAACCATAAATTATGATCGCCAGCACCCAGGGCAACTTTTCCTCCGCCGATAAAAAGTGCTTGACTGCCATAAATATCCGGAATTTCACCAATATAAGTGCCTGTATTGTTATAAAATTTCCAAAGACCATAAACATAATCTTCACCCGTTGCATAAGGCCCTAAACTGAAACTGCCTCCCCCTCTCCATTCTGGTCCGTGATAATTTGTAGGATCGAAACTATATTGAAGTGAGTACCAATTACCGGATTTAGTTGAATAGGTTTTAACGGTTACGTCTCTGTTTTGAGTATCACCAACTACATAACCGCAAGTATAAATATATTTTTATTCAACTATATCGAAAGAGGTAGAAGGAAGCCGTGCATCGAATTGGAATACATCATATCCAGCAGGAAAAGTGACCGATTTAAATTCATTCGTTGCAGCACAATACCCAAAATGCTTTGATGTAGTGGTGCCATCGCCCCAAATAGCAACATACCCGCCGTTATAAATGTTGTCAGGGTAAGTATAATATCCCCCTTGGTCCAACTCTGCAAACGAATGTGTGACTTGACTATAAGTAATATTCTTGGCGTAATCAGGATAGTTCCTACTTAATATTGCACCGGCATAATTATCCGCAGCCCAAAAATTATGATATCCGTCAGCATTGCTTACAATGCCAAAATTGTATTCCTTCCATTGCGCAAGTTCAGAATCAAAAACATAAAATATATTTGCATCAGTAACAAAGTAAGCCAGCGTTTCCGCGCACCCGTAACCCTTGTGAGTTGATACTCCGCCGGGATCAACTACACTACCCTGGTATTTAACAGTGTCCCATTGAGAGAGAATGGAACTGTACCCAATTATGTATTCACTACTGTAAGCAAAAGCAGTATAACCTGAACCTAGTACTTTCTGAAAATTTTGTGTTGAGCCTAAGTTAGCTTCAACCCAAATATTGATATTGGTATCGAAGAAGTAAACAATATCGGAATTGGTTTTTGTGAAGATGAGAAAATTGTTGCCTCTATTGGCAAGCACTATTCCTGTCATGGATGCAGGTAAACTTTGTTCTATCCAGCCAGGATATTGAGAGAAGCAGAAATT
>JAENZU010000256.1 GCA_016841125.1 Melioribacter sp.
ATAGAATTCAAAAAATCTTTAACATTTTCAGTTAAAGACAATTCACCGCTTCTAATTAATTGTAACTTTTCTAAAAAATTTCTGTAAGGGGGCTGATAAAATTTCACTTGATCGAGATTGAGTTTTATGATTTTTTATTTGAATCTTTTTTATCATCATCAACTTTGATGTCTTCTTCAACATCTTTCAATGCTTTCTTAAATTCTTTCATCCCTTTACCAATGCCTTGCGCTAACTCAGGAATTTTTTTAGCACCAAATAGAATTAGTATCGCAATAACGATCAGTACTATTTCTGTTGCACCTAAATTTCCAAACATTTTATTACCTCTTAGTTATTTGCTATGCTATCAATTATTGATTTAAAGATTCCGGTACCGTCGGTTTTGTGCAGAATAGAATCAGCACATCTTTCCGGATGCGGCATCATTCCAAGTACATTTCCTCTTTTATTTATGATGCCGGCGATATTATTTCTGGATCCGTTTGGGTTAAATATTTCGTTAACCGCACCGGTATCCGAAGAATAACGAAAAACAACTTGATTGTTTTTTTCAAGTTCTTCCAAATCTTTATCATCGGCAAAATAATTACCTTCTGCATGCGCAATCGGAATCGAAATATTTTTCTTGTCCAGACTTTTTGTAAACTTTGTATCATTCCTTTCTACTGATAAATAAACATCTTTGCAAATAAATTTCAAAGATTCGTTCTTTAACATAACGCCCGGCAGCAAGCCGGCTTCAAGTAATATTTGAAATCCGTTGCAGATCCCGATTACCGTGCCTCCTTTTTCCGCAAAGTCAATAACGGATTCCATAATAGGAGAGAAACGTGCAATGGAACCGGTGCGAAGGTAATCTCCGTAAGAAAAACCACCGGGGAGAACAATAACATCACTATTCTTCAAATCACTATCTTTATGCCATAAAAATTCAGCATCATTTTCTAAAACTTTCTTGGCAACGTAATAAGCATCATGATCGCAATTAGAGCCAGGGAATACAACGATTCCAAATTTAACTTTGCTCATGCTTTTTCCAACTTATATTCATAATCTTCCATAATCGGATTTGCCAATAGTTTGTCGCAGTATTCTTTAACTTCTTTTTCGGCAGCGGACTTATCGCTGGTGTTAACAGTAAATTCGATATACTTTCCGATCCGCGTGTGGGAAACATTATTAAACCCGAGCAATTTTGCGCCTTGCTCAACGGCTTTGCCTTGCGGGTCAAGTATTTTAGGTCTTCTTTTTATGATAACGGTTGCTTTAAACAATTTTTACTCTCTAATTTAATTCTTCGTTAATTTGAACATCATCATTTTTTCTATTGAAGATCATATTGAATAATTTTCTAAAAATACCAAATAATACTATTGAAAGAAATATATAAAAAAGGGCTACACCATCTGTATATATAGTTGCGGCAAAACCAACAACTATAAATAGTAATAATAGTACTTTTGTAGTTGAACTCATATACTTAGGTTTAGGTAATGCATCATAACCAATTGTGCTCACCATTAAAAATGAAAGAAGAATAATAAGCGGAATTAAAAAATATGAATAAGGTTCTGCTATTTGATTACCGCTTTGAAACGAGTAAACAAACATAGCAATAGTAATTGCAGAAACAGGAATCGGCAATCCGCGGAAATCGGTTTTTACACTAACATCTTCCAATTGCACATTAAATCTTGCCAGGCGCAGGGAACCAAATACAACAAGCAGTGAACTTATAATCATCCCAATCCAATCATACTGGTACAGATGACTTTGATAAACTAAAAATGCCGGTGCGGCGCCGAAGCTTACGATATCGGAGAGTGAATCTAATTCAACCCCAAATTGACTGCTAGTTTTGAGGAGTCTTGCAACGATGCCGTCTATTGCATCGAATAATCCGGCAATAACTATCATTACAACCGCAGTTTTAAATTCTCCTTCGCTGGCAAAGGCAATCGAGAGAAAACCGCAGAAAATATTTAAAGCGGTAAATGTATTCGGAATTATTGCTTTTGATAAATTGAAGGGTTTTCTTTTCATTTTATTTTCTCATATAACATAGTTTCGCCGGCGGTAACCAAATCGCCTTCCTTAACCAACGGTTTCCAGTTTGTATCAACAATTACGTCAACCCTGCTGCCGAACTTAATCATTCCGAATCTTTTTCCCATTTCGACATTTTGTCCTAAATCAATATCATATACTATACGTCTTGCAACTGTACCCGCAACTTGAGTAAAAAGAACCTTGCCTAGCTTGCTGGTTATCCCAATTTCAGATCTTTCATTTCTCTCATCTGCTTTGTCATGAAAAGCAACTAAATATTCACCTTCCACGTATTTTAAATAATCTACTTTGCCGTCTATCGGAATCCTATTTACATGCACGTTTAAAGGCGACATAAAAACTGAAATCTGCCATGCCTCACCTTCCAAAAATCTGGAAGCATTTATTTTTTTTACTATCAGCACTTTCCCGTCTGCGGGAGAAATAACAACATCGTCGCGATTGGGCGGTGTTCTATCGGGATCCCGAAAAAAGTTAAGAGTGAATATTGTAATTAAAAGTCCAATTCCAACTGCGGAGTATTTAATAATTCCATTATTGATGAAAAATGAAAGGCTTAAAATAATGAAAACCAAGATTGCTACTATGCCGACAGTTCCGTATCCATATTTTGTTATCATTCGATTATTAGTTTACTGAAAAAAATAATGACACTTAATTTAATATTTTCCTTGTTCAATTTCTTTGTCATAAAAAAAATTCTTAAATTTATTAGAATATATATAAAGTTTGGTAATATAAAAAAAATAAGATCAGGAGGATAAATGAAAGGCGGAATGCAAGGGATGATGAAGCAAATCCAGAAAATGCAGGCTGAGATGGAAAAGGTTCAGAGTGAGTTGGGAAATAAAACTGTATCTGCCGATAGCGGCGGCGGGATTGTTAAAGCAACTGCTAATGGTAAAAAAGAAATTATTTCTGTAGAAATAGATAATGAAATCATTAATTCCGGCGATAAAGAAATGCTGGAGGACCTGGTTGTAGCGGCAATAAATAAAGCTTTGGAATCGGCAGGCAGAATGGCTGAGGAAGAAATGGCTAATGTTACGAAAGGTATGATTCCACCAGGATTAAATATACCGGGTTTATAAATTGCAGATAGTTGAACCTTTACAAGTTGCAATTGATGAGTTGAGCAAACTTCCATCAATAGGCAGAAAAACTGCCCAGCGCTTAGCACTTCACATTCTTAAGAGTGACGAAGAAGTAGTTGAATCCCTGGTAAAAGTTTTACATGAATTGAAATCGAAAATTCGAATTTGTTCTGTATGCTATAACTATTCAATCGATGATAACTGCGATATCTGCAATAACCAGAAACGTGACCGTAGTTTTATTTGTGTTGTTGAAGAAGCCAGTGATATAATTTCGATTGAAAGGACAAATGAATATCAAGGGCTTTATCACGTGCTCGGAGGTGTCCTTTCCCCATTAAGCGGAAAGGGAACTGAAAGCTTAAAGATAAAAGAACTTATACAGCGGCTTGAAAGTGATGAAATTAAAGAAGTTCTGTTGGCAATAAACCCTGATACTGAAGGGGAGGCAACTTCCCTTTATTTGGCAAAATTGATTAAACCTCTCGGCGTGAAAGTCTCAAGAATTGCTCGTGGTCTTCCAATTGGGGGCGACCTGGAATTTGCAGATGATGCGACAATCGGTCGTGCAGTTATAGGTCGATCCTATTTGTGATGAATGATTGGTTTAAAGATTGGTTTTCTTCCGATTATTATCTTACCGTCTATTCGCATCGCAACCAAAGTGATGCCCAAAAATTAATTGATTTAATTTCAAAATTGAATATTCCCAAAAATTCTAAAGTTTTAGATGCTGCATGCGGAGCAGGAAGACATTCTCTTCTGCTTGCGGGTAAAGGCTTTAATGTAACCGGATTCGACCTCAGCAGAAATTTATTAAATGTTGCTGCGGTTAATGCTGCAGCAAGGAAGATCGATTTAAATTTGGTTAATGCAGATTTAAGGGATGTCCAATTTAAATCTTACTTTGATTTGATTGTAAATCTCTTTACAAGTTTTGGTTATTTCGAAAGTGATGAAGAAAATTTTGCATTTATTAATAACAGCTATTCATTTTTGAAAAATGACGGTTACTTTGTTTTTGATTACTTTAACAAAGAGTATCTAGTCCGAACTTTGGTCCCGGAAACTATGAGAGAAGAAGGCGGATTGAAAATCAAAGAGGAGAGATCAATAACTAAGAACAGAGTGGTCAAGAAGATTACCATAGAAGATAATAAGAGAATCGAGTATATTGAATCTGTCAAAATTTATGAAAGTGAAAAGATAATCGATAATTTTATTTCGGCAGGTTATAAATTATTTGAGATGTATGGGGATTATTCGGGAAACAAGTTTAATGATTTAAATTCACCAAGGCTGTTACTCATTTTTGAAAAATGAAAAGAATAATTTTTATACTGATATTTTCATCCTTGATTTCATGTGATATATTTGAATCTAGGGATCCGGAACAGCCGGATACCGGCAGATCAAATTTTATAGCAGCAACTACACCGGATATTTTATTCCAGAATTTGGTGAGTTCATTGCAGGAAAAGGTACTCGAAAATTATATGGCATGTTTTGTTGATTCTTCTTTTCTTAATCGGAAATTTAAATTTATTCCGAGTGCAGGATCAATTTCTCAATTTAGTGTTTTGGCTGATTGGGATTTAAATGCTGAAGGTCAATATTTTACAAATGTTAAGTCTAATTTGATTGATAATTCACAGATAATATTAACTCTTACTAATGAAGTGAGAAATATTCAATCCGATAGTGCTTTTTTTCAATATGATTATGTTTTAAATGTTCCTCTCAAGGATGAAAGTAAAGAGCGTAATTACCAGGGAAGTTTAAGCTTTACAATACAGCTGGACGACCGAAAACAATGGGTAATTACTCAGTGGGAGGATATTCAAAAAGAAAATTTACCTAGCTGGAGTGAACTTAAAGGCTTTTATTATTAAATATTGTCCAATTACAATTATTGTTATTTTATTCAACGGCTGTGTTAATCCGTTTGCCCCTATTTTAGATAATAAACTTGGCGACAAAGGAGGTCTGATAAGCGACCAGAAAAATGTTGATGGAGTATTCCAGAATTTCCAATATGCCTATACTTTCAAGGATACAACGATTTATGGACAGCTTTTATCTTCGGATTTTAATTTTATTTATCGTGATTATGATTTAGGTGTTGATATTTCTTGGGGACGAGATGAAGAGATGAAAACTACGTATGGTCTATTTCAAAATTCTCAAAGACTCGATCTGATTTGGAATAATATAGTTTCGATTACCGGGGACTCCACAAATATTGTTAGGAGCTTTAACCTGACGATCACGTTTAATCCCACTGATATCATAATTGTTGATGGAAGAGTGAATATAGATTTAATTAAAAACAGCGATGGCAAGTGGTTGATCAATCGCTGGGTTGACGAATCAAACTTTTAGTGAAATGATAAAATTCTATTTTACAGAGGCAGTTAAATCTATTGGTCGGGCTAAGTTTTCATCACTGATTACAGTCCTTACTACCGCAATATCAATTGTATTTACAACACTATCGATAATGCTGATTATAATTTCCTCAGATATCGATACACAGATAAAAGACAAAATAATAATCAATCTGTTTATACAAGAATCAGTCACTC
>JAENZU010000257.1 GCA_016841125.1 Melioribacter sp.
GCAATCTTTGGTTCAACTGTAAAGGAGTTTGGGTTCAGACCTTACCGTTGTAAAAATTTAGTATTAGAAAATAATTCCTTAACTTGCAGGCCTTGCAGTCATATTGGTTTAGATCATTGTCCCAAAAAACATTTCAAATGTATGATTGATCTCGATCCGCTTTTTGTAAAAAACAATATTATCAACTTTCTTAAATATTTATGAAAAAAATCTGGTACATCTTTTATAACTTTTTAATCATTCCTTTTTTGTTAGTCATGTTTAGAGTTGGAGGAATATTTAATGCAAAGATTAAAGAGGGTATTAGAGGCAGAAAAAAGTTATTTGAAAATTTAATAATCAATTTGGCGGGACTAGATAGAAAAAAGAAAATGATATGGTTTCACTCTTCATCCATGGGAGAATTTGAGCAGGCTAAACCGATCATCCAATTAATTAAGGCTCAAAATAAAGTTAATATTATTGTAACATTTTTTTCACCTTCGGGATACAAGAACTCGCTGAATTATCCATTCGCTGATATTATCTCCTACATGCCTTTCGATAAACCAAACTTGGTAAAAAAGTTTTTGAATTTTGTAAAACCGGATGTTGTAGTTTTTATGCGTTATGATATTTGGCCGAATTATATTTGGCAATTAAGTACAAGAAAAATACCAACATTTATTGTTGATGCTACAATGCGTAAAAACTCAAAAAGAAAACTACCGGTGTCTAAAAGCTTTCACAAGTCTCTCTATAAACACATTACCAAAATTCTATGTGTTTCAGAAGAAGATCTTTTAAGTTTTAAAGATTTCAATATTATAGAAGATCAGCTTAACGCGGTTGGGGATACTCGCTTCGACCGTGTTTATCAAAAAAGCCTTGATGCAAAAACCCGCAAACTTTTTGTTGATAATTTTTTTGAAGGTAAAAAAGTATTTGTACTTGGCAGTTCGTGGGAAAGTGATGAAGATGTAATGCTGCCCGCATTGCTTAAATTGCTTAAGTACGATAAAGAGCTTTTAGTCATTATAGTTCCGCATGAACCGACACTGCTCCATTTGGAAAAAATAGAAAATACACTTCATAAGAGAACAAAGTTCATTCGGTTTTCATTTCTAAATAATTTTACTGATGAACGCGTTATTGTAATTGATTCAATTGGAATACTACTTACACTTTACTATTATGCAGATGCCGCATATGTGGGCGGAAGTTTTAAACAAGGAATTCACAATGTGCTTGAACCGGCAGTTTACGGAATTCCGGTAATATACGGACCAAAAATTGAGAACAGCCGTGAGGCACAAATGTTGTCTGAATTGGGCAGCGGAATTGTAATTGAAAATAGAAAGAATGCCTACCGGGTTCTCAGAAAAATCTTTTCGGATGAAGAGTACCGGAAAAAACTTGGCGGCGCTGCACAAGATTATGTAATAAGTAATGTTGGCGCAACACAAAAAATTCTTAGCGAATTAAATACATATTTGTAATATATTTTATTTGCGTCCGCTTTATCTTAACAAGTTCTAATAATAAGATTTGATTACAAATATCTTTTTTTCTAATATTAGTAAATAATAATAAACTAGAGCAAGGGAGTTATGAGACCAAAAGATGAAATACTTCGTCAACTTAATGAAATAGGCATTCGTAATATAAATGATCTCTTTTACAACTTATCTACTGCGGCACTTTACGAAAGAGCTATCAGAAGAAGAGAGGGGAGCCTTTCACACTTAGGACCGTTGGTTGTGCGAACAGGCCAGCATACCGGCAGAAGTCCTAACGACAAATTCATAGTCAAAGAGCCATCTTGCGAAGATAAAGTATGGTGGGGAAAAGTAAACCGCCCGTTTGATGATAAACACTTTTATAGAATTTATTCTAAGATGATGGCATACATTCAGAATAAGGATATTTACATTCAGGACTGTTATGCCGGTACAGATGAAGAATACAGATTGCCGGTGAGAGTTATAACTGAAAATGCTTGGCACAGTATATTTGCGCGTAATATGTTTATTCGAATCAATGACAATAAAGAACTCGAGAAGTTTAAACCCGATTTTACAATTATTCAAATGCCCTCGCTGCAGGCTGACCCTGAAAGAGATGGTACCAATTCCCCTGTGTTTGTTGTTGTGAATTTCGGGAGAAGATTAGTGCTGATTGGCGGAACCAGCTATGCCGGCGAAATTAAAAAATCGGTATTCACAATTTTAAATTATCTTCTGCCGCAAAAAAATGTAATGTCGATGCACTGTTCTGCAAATTTAGGTAAAGATGGCGACACGGCAGTTTTATTCGGTTTGTCCGGCACCGGGAAAACTACACTATCTGCTGATCCGAATAGAAAACTGATTGGGGATGATGAACACGGTTGGAGCGATAGAGGTGTATTCAATTACGAAGGCGGATGCTATGCAAAAGTTATAAAACTGTCTAAAGAAGCTGAGCCGGAAATTTATGAAACCACACGTAAGTTCGGTACAATTTTAGAAAATGTTGCAATGGATGCCGATAGCCGCGTATTGGATTTAAACGACTCATCACTAACTGAAAATACACGTGCGGCTTATCCCCTTACTCATATTGATAATATTGAACCTTCAGGTCAGGGAGATCATCCCAAAAATATTATTATGCTTACCGCCGATGCTTTTGGTGTTCTTCCGCCAATTTCCAAAATGACTCCCGAGCAGGCGATGTATCATTTTATATCGGGCTACACAGCAAAAGTTGCAGGAACTGAAAAAGGGGTAACTGAACCGAAAGCTACTTTCAGTACTTGTTTCGGAGCTCCCTTTATGGCGCTGCATCCTTCGGTTTATGCCAAATTGCTGGGCGAAAAAATTGAAAAGCATAAATCCAAATGCTGGCTGATTAACACTGGCTGGAGCGGCGGCGCTTACGGTGAAGGGAGCAGAATGTCTATCAAATATACAAGAACTATGCTCAATGCAGCACTTTCCGGCGAACTTGATAATGTTGAAACATTCGATGATTCGTTTTTTGGTCTGCAGATACCTAAAGAAATAAAAGGTATTCCCTCGGAGGTTCTGAATCCGCGTGATACTTGGAAAGATAAAAATGCTTACGATGTACAAGCAAAAAAATTAGCAGGAATGTTTCACGAAAACTTTAAAGAATTTGAAAAAGAGGTAAGCGATAAAATTAAAAATGCCGGACCTAATAAATTTTAATTCACTCTTAAAGAAAATAAATTGGAATTGAATAGCTTCCGGTTTTATAATTAATTTGGTATCGTAACCTTTAGATGGCAATGCTAAACGATCTTTCTATTTTACTGCCTGCAAGGGAGATTCTAGACTATCTTCCTTCGGGCATCCTTTTATTTGATTCAGATTGGAGGATAGTTTATGCAAACCGAAATTTTCAAAAAATTGAAAATGCCTCGAACTTAAATATTCTTTTAGATAAGGATATTTTTCAACTCGGTATTGTTGCTCAAAATAATCTCGATCCTCAAATCAGATCACTCAAACTAGGTAAAAATTTTAGCTGCTTCATAAACTCGTTGGGCACTAAAGAAGAGAGCATAACGCTTGTTTTCAATGGGGCACCGTTCATTAAAAAAAATAATTTTGCAGGCGGGGTCTTGCTGCTCGAAGATTTATCTGAGGTGGGTATTACCGATGAAAAAACTTTCTTTTTTGATCAATCTGTAAGAAAAATAATCGGTTCAACTTTTGACGGCTTTTATTTGGTTGATTCAAAAGGAGAGATCGAACTAGCATCTGAATTAACATCAATCGGCACTTCACTAAAGAAGAAAAAGAACTCAAATGTGTTGGATATTGCCGGTCATGAAAATTCTGTTCGAATAAAAAAAATGTTTGAAAGAGCTCTGAAAAATGAAAAATCTATTACTGAAGAGTTTGAAAACATTGGTAATAAAAAAAATATATTCCTCAGATTAACCGCTGTACCTCTAGCCTCGTCAGATTTTTCCGAACAACTATTAGTGTTAATGGTAAAAGATATTACCGAAGAAAAACTCTCAACTTTATTTGCTAAAAAAGAAAATGAAGAACTCCAACATAAATATAATTTTGTTTCAAAATCGGCGGGAGCTTTAGCCGGGTTAAATAAAAAAGGGGAGATAGTTTTTTGGAGTGAATCGGCAAAAGAATTCTTCGGCATTTCGCGCGTCGAAATTTATGGAAAATTTATTGGTAAATTAGTTACGGACATAGATCGAAATTCGTGGGGACAAATCTTAAAAAACATTGAAGCAGAAATTATTTGGGAGGGTGAATCCAAAACAATATCAAAAACTTTTGTGGATGAGACTGTATCTGTGAAATTTTCAAAATCATCCGATGAATTTGCAGATATAGCTGTACTAATTGCCCCTTTAACGCCAAATCAAATTTTTGAAAAACAAATCCGGCAATCTGAAGAGCATTTTAGAAATATCGTTGCCAATACTCGACAATATATTTGTTCATTAGATCTTGAAGGGATAATTGTTTACGCAAATTCGGCATTCACAGAAAAATTTGGAATTGATGAAAGTAAATTTGAAAGTTCTAATTTTGTTGAACTGGTTGACGATGAAAATTTATGGCAGAGCAATTTTAGGAAAATAATTAAGGGTAAGCTTGCATCCACCGAATTAATTTTGATACAGGAAGATGGAAATTTAATAAATACACTTTCCAATTTTTCTTTTGTTAAAGATTCATTGGGCAATTTAAAATATATCAATGCTGTATTAACTGATATTACCTTAAAGAAAGAAACCGAGCACGAACTAATGCTTATGCAGTCGGTTTTTGAAGCCTCTCAAGGTGGGATGGCTATTCAATTCGGAGAGAAATTTATTCTCGTTAATGAAAGCTTTGCAAAGATATTTAGATTTAGGGACAAACTTGAATTAATAAAAATCAATCCGCTGGATTTAGTCTCTAAGCAAGATAAAGGTTTTGTTAATGAAATTCTGACAGGTTTTGCGAGTGGTAAAATTTCTCAGAGGCAGTTTGATTTTAGGGGAATGAAAAAAAATGGGGATGAATTTTTTGTCGAGGCTTCTCTCAATGTTGATCAATTTGAAAATAGAAATTTTGTTATTTGGGAAGTGCGGGATATCAGTGAAAAAAAATTGGCTGATCGCCTTCTTAAAGAATCGGAGGAGAGATACCGCAGTATTGGCGAAAATATTAAAGATATAGTTTGGGCGGCTGAGAAAACCGGTGGCGGCTTTGATGAAATATTTTATAATTCATCTGTTCAAACAATTACAGGTTACGAGCCAATTGAATTTTCAGAAAATAAAAATCTATGGAACAGAATTATTCATCCTGATGATGTTCTGAATTTTATTAAACAAATCAAACAATTTTACAGAAGTCCGAATAAAAATTCTGAGGAATTTGAATTCAGGATTCTGCATAAGAACGGTTACATCGTTTGGATAAAAAATTTAGTTTCGGTTTTCCGGGATTCAGATGGAAAAGTAATAAGAATTTACGGGGTTGCTAGTGATATTACGCTGCATAAAAAATCTGAAGAAGAACTCCAGAGGTATGCCGCAAATTTAAAACAGCTTAATGAAACTAAAGACCGTTTCATTTCGATTATCTCGCACGATCTTCGTTCTCCTTTTAGCTCAATAATCGGATTTGCTGATTTGTTAATCGCAAACCCTGATGTGTCAGTTGAAAAGCGTCTCGAATATGCAAACTTTATTCGGACGTCTTCTCAAAACTTACTTAATCTTGTTAATTCATTGCTCG
>JAENZU010000258.1 GCA_016841125.1 Melioribacter sp.
CAGATGAAATTATCGACATAAAAGGTGAACCGCACTCAAAAGAAAATGACACCAAAAATGTATTCACAAATTTCACATGCGAAATTGACGTTTGTCCAAAACCGATTGGAGGTTTGACGGATATAGTGGAAAATTTGCATATCCCCCCTTCCGCAGAGAGGTTAGACATTAAAGGTACTATTGACCTTATAGCAGACGTGGATGAATTTGGTTTTGTTACTGATGTTGAAATCGAAAAAAGCCTCGGGATGGATGCAGATAATGCAGTGATCGAAACAATTTTAAATACTAGATTTGAACCCGGATTACCGAATAATAAGTACACTGCAGCCCGGGTAAAAATCAGGGTGCCTTTTAGGCTTTCAGCACAAGAATATTGAGCAATTCCTCCAATTCTTTTTCAATAGCTTTACCCTTATTTTTTGAGTACCAAAGATGGAGTTGTTTATTCCTCTCATCTTTTGAAATATCCTTTTCCATTAAATCTGAATATAAACTTTGCGCAGTTTGGGGTCTGGGTCCCCATCGAAATAATTCGCTTCCATTATCATCGAAGGCAACCAGCTTTGGTATGCTGCGGGATTTTCCATTTGTCAAATAGTTATCCATTATATCAAGATTTTTATCACGCTCCAAAATTCTTAAGTCTATCAAAGAATTTTGTTTCGCCATTTCTGCAATGAAAGGCAGGTTCTGTGCAGAATCGCCGCACCAATGTTCGGTCAGCACCATCCACGTCTGTGGTGAATCAATGCTTTCTAAGCTATCTCGCAAATCATCACCAACACTGTATGTTTTATGAATTCTTAAAGTACGGTGCAAATTCAATTTTGAAAAACCGTATCGAATTTTATCAACTTCTGCTAAGTCTTCATGATTAGTATTTTCAATGTATTGTTTCCATTTTGTTAAATATTCATCGTATTTCATTGCGTTTTCTAATCTTCCGTTTCCAATAAAATCATAAGGCATAAATTAAATAGCTCCTTTTAAATAATTTCCGTTAAAATAAATTAAAGCTGATTAGTTTTATCAATCTGAAAAACCGGTTTAATATCAACCGGTAGATTGGATAGTTCATCAATTAATATTTTCATTGACTCCGACTCAACAACGTAGTCTGCAATTATTTGTTTGGCTGCATCATAATCTCCCAATGCCTGGATCATTAAAACCTTATTCGCCAAAGCTCTTAGTACCTCAGGAGCTTTTTCAAAATCTACAGATACTTTTTTAGAGGCTTCATCATATTGGTATGCACCATTCTCAAGCATATAATTATAAATGATGGCGTTTCCGCCGCCATGGGCTTCACCTATTCCAAATCTAATTGATCTAAAAATTCCTGCTAGAAAGGTTGACCAAATTTCGTCTCTAAAACTCTCGGGGTAAACACCTTTATCAATCATTAAAAGATTATTGAACATCCCTAGTATATCAGCCTTACATTCTTCTAAAGTGGAATAGGTTTCTTTCAATTCTTTTTTGACTTCGGTCTTTCTGCCGTCAATTGTAATAATGCCGGGACCAACACCGTGCGACATTTCGTGCATCAGCGTGTGATTGAAGAATCCATCAAACGAGACATATTTTAATTGATCTTCAGTCAGCACAATTTCAGCAATTGGTTTCAGCAATTTCTCGTATTTAGCTTCGTGAATATTTTTAAGCATCACTTTTTTAGAACCTTTTGCTTTACGAACTCTCTCATCGTTTGGAAGATTGAACGCTAGCGTCTGCACCCCGGCTTTGGTATCCCCAGCGCTGAATACTTCCTGCACAACAACAATTGGAGATTCACTTCCTCTTTCATAATTTTTATGTTCATCAGGAATTGGAAGGTTATCTTCAATTTCCGTTAAAAAGCTTTCGAACTTTTTAAGCTGCTCAGTACTTGCCGGATCCACTATAGTTACAAAACTTTCGAATGAAGCTTTGTAGTTAAATAGTTTGTCTTCGTAAACTTCATAAGGTCCAATTACAACTTCAATTTTATGATCTTTAAGATCCATCCACGCCATATCGCTTTCATAATAATCATTAGATTCAAAAGCTTCTGCTCTTTTAACAAGATAATTTTTCAAACTTTCGTTATCGGAGTAATCAGCAGCTTCTTTAAGAAGTGAGCTGATTTTACTTAGTTTATCTCTGTATTCAAATGAGAAAGGAACCGATTTAAGTTCTCCCTCTTCCCTTTTAATAACAGTGAATTCTGATTTGAATGCTTCATCATCTTCAGGATGAGTTTTAATCCAATCTTCAAATTCTGTTTTTGTAATATCTTCAGGATAAAAATTTGCTCCCAATGGTTTTGCCTCGCTCCCATAAAACGGTTCGTCGTCTTTCAGCCTATCGAATGGACCGAACATTATATCAAAATATTTGAGAGTCAATTGATCTTCGGGATCGCTCGAATTTTGAAGCTTATTCTTTATTTCAACGTTCTTAGAATAAACTTGTGTGAGGAATAGATCATCAATTATTTTTGAAGCCTCGTAAAGTTTTTGAACTACAACTTTTTGTCTCTCGTCCAAGAGTGACTCATCATATTTAATTTCGACCTCAACAAATTGACTTATTTTATCTTTCAAATTTTCCATTTTTTTATCTTCCTTCGGATCGGAACATGAAACTAATACTGCAGCAATTGCAATGAATAATAATGAATTCAATATTGTTTTTAACATTTGTGCCTCTAAATTGTTAAGATTTTAATATTTAATATAAGCATCCTCGTTTAATATATCAGGTATAATTCTTAACTTTAATTGAGAGTTTCACAAATGAGGTAATAGAAAATATATGTCCATCAATCACAAACTTGTTTTAGGTATTGACTTCGGAACCAATTCAGCCCGTGCTTTAGCAGTTGACATTGAAAGCGGCAAAGAAGTCGCAACATCGGTAGCCAATTATCCTTCCGGAATTAATGGGATTTTACTTGATCCATCAAACCCTTTACTGGCACGCCAATTTCCGGGTGACTATCATTATGCCTTGGAAAAATCACTTCAATTTTTACTTGCCCGTTGCGAGCAGAAAGGATACAGAAGAAAAAATGTTGTTTCAATTGCTACGGATGCCACAGGTTCTACTCCCATTCCTGTTGATAAGAAACTTCAGCCGGTAGCATTTAAAAAGAAATTCAGATTGAACTTAAACGCTCAAGCCTGGTTGTGGAAAGATCATACTTCTGCCGAGGAGGCAAAAGAAATAACCGAATTAATTTTTCAGCGGCAACCTGAAATACTGGCAAAATGCGGAGGAGCTTATTCTTCCGAGTGGTTCTTCTCAAAGATATTTAGATGCAGTAAAATTGATGAAGCAGTTTTCCAGAATACATATACCTGGGTTGAATTGTCAGACTATATACCTGCACTGCTTTGCGGAATAAATGATGCAGATGCAATCAAAAGGAATATTTGTGCTGCCGGTCACAAAGCCATGTTCAATAGTAAATGGGGCGGATTACCAGGTAAAAAGTTACTCGGCGAACTATCCCCTTCGATGGCTAATTTAAGAGATACGCTGTATGAAAAAACTTTTGATATCAGCAGCGAAGCAGGAAAACTTTCCAGAAGCTGGGCGAAAAAGCTGGGATTAAAAGAAGGTATTCCCGTTGCTGTCGGCATAATCGATGCTCATGTAGGCGCAATCGGATCAGGAGTTCGAGAAGGCACACTTGTAAAAATACTGGGTACTTCAAGCTGCGATATTATGGTTCATCCTATTGACTCTCCTTTAGAAGACATTCCCGGCGTTGCCGGTATTGTTCCCAATTCAGTATTACCCGGATTTATAGGCATCGAGGCAGGTCAGTCCGCAGTTGGAGATATTTTTAATTGGTTCATTTCTACTTTGCTGGAGAAAAAACAGAATCATCATTTAAAGTTGTCTAGAGATGCTGCAGAATTAAAACCTGGGCAGTCTGGATTATTAGCATTGGATTGGAACAATGGCAATCGTAATATTTTAACAGATCCAAATCTATCGGGATTATTAGTTGGACAGACACTGCAGACAACAAGTCATGAAGTTTATAGAGCGCTAATTGAGTCAACAGCTTTCGGCGCTCTAACAATAGTCAATCAAATTGAAAAACATGGCGTGAAAATTAAGAGCATAATTAACTGCGGAGGAATATCACAGAAAAATCCTTTGGTAATGCAGATTTATGCGGATATCCTAAATAGACCAATGAGAGTAACAAAGAGCCCAGAGACTGTTGCGCTTGGTGCCGCTGTTGTTGCCGCACACATCGGTATGAAGGATTCCGAAGAGTTTAATTCGATCGAAAAAGTGCAGGACAGATTGTGCGAGCTAAAACAAACGGTATATACACCGGCAAAGGAAAATAACGATGTTTACAAACAACTTTATACTCTTTACAAAAAACTGCATGATTCATTCGGGATCGCAAATAAAAAAATAGAATTGCATACGGTAATGAAAAAATTATTTGAAATAAAAAACTCTACAAATTAATTAGCTGTATCTTTAAATAAAAAAATGCCAGGCTAACTAATTAAACAGATAAAATACTTGCCGCTGCTTCCTTCCGGACCTGACGGGGTTGGGTATTCACCTGTTAACTAGCGCCTGACAAAATAGATTTCAAATATAAAAAAACTAAAGTTAAGAATAAATCTTTATTGCAGATTTAAAACCGAAAGCACGCCATTTTCAATCATTTTAGTATTGATTCCACCCTCACCTTCAAAAGTGCATTTTTTAGGATCCCCCGGGCATTGAATCTGGCAATAATTTTCCGAAGGCAGAATTACTTTAGAGTAATTGCCGAGAGGCCCCCAAAGTTTTGGCGAGCATGCAGGAAGCGGGCAAAATAATGAAACTGTATTTATCTTTAACGCCGCAGAAATATGCATTGGACCTGTACTGGCTGATACTAAAACATCTAAGGCTGCAAAAGTTAGGAATGATTCTCTCAAACTCTTGCCAATATTAGGATAAAGAAATTCTTGGTGATCATTGAAAGTACTGGGAATATTATTATCGGTAATTGCTATGGCGAACTCTTTGTGCGACTCTAAGTTTTTTGCAAGTTTTAAGTATTCAGCTAACTTCAAATTTGGTGCAGAATTACCACTGGTTGAATGAATTCCAATCAGAAACTTTTTATTTCCTAAAAGCTTCGATCGGATTTCACTTACTTTCGCCTTCTCATCATTGGACAAATAAATCTCAGGCTCAAGTTGTGAGGTCTCCACTCCAATTTTTCTGGCAGTGTCCATGCAGTAGTCGGCTTCGTGGCGCGACTGTTCATATTTTCTTCTGAATACACTCTTAGTATTTGTAATTGCCTGGTAAAACTTATGACCAACTCCGATTCTAGTTTTAATACCGGAAACAAAAAGTAAATAGTTTAATCTTTCCGTCGGAAGAAGAGAAAGTGAGTGTGTAAAATTATTCGACCGAATTTCCAATACCTTTTTAAGGAATGAATCATTTTCATCCGCTAAGATTATTTTATCAACAAAGGGGTTATGTTTAAAGATGTCTTGAGTGTAATCTCTAACTAATACCGCAACAAAAGAATCAGGATACTTTTTCTTAATTGCCTTGGGAATCGGGGTTGATAACACAACATCCCCAATTCTATCGGGGCGCACAATTAATATTCGCTTTTGGTCATTCATTAAAATAAATCCGGGAATAGA
>JAENZU010000259.1 GCA_016841125.1 Melioribacter sp.
AGCCATAAATGGTTACGCATACGGCAAATAGTGTGCATGTTCCCACTGAAGAAGCATTGCGTGAGCAATAGTGGCGAATACACCAAAGCCAAGAGGAAATACGAAATTGTGTACTAAAAGACTAACAAAAAATTGTATTGATAAAATTGAAAATGAACCAATAAAAACCACTGCGAAAATTTTTAACAGGTCAACCGAACCATCGAAAGCTTCGAAAGGGACATTTGGATAAATGACAGAAAGGGTTTTAATAGCAGCGATGTTCAGAATGTAATAAAGTATCATTGCTGCAAAAAGTATCAACAGACTAATAATATATTTCGCGGAATAAACACTTAATTTCGGAAGCGGTAGCGAGTAGATATACTTCCATCCGCCGGCTCGGTGCTCTGTGTAGTTAACATAAAATGTGAGCAGCGTTATAAATAACGGAAGTAAAAGTATCGACCATGAATTCATTGAAAATGTTGTGAAAACCATCCAAGGATTTGAGTCCGGCTCCTCAAATAGCTGAGGTCTGTTATAAAAAATCATAAAATTAATTGCCACAATAAATACCGGCGCTATCACTGCACCCCACATTCCCAGAGTTTTACGGATCTTAATAAATTCAGCCATTAAAGCTCTTCTCAAATATATCATTTGATCTCCCCTGTTAACTCAAAGAATAATTCTTCTAAATTTCCACTGTCTGATCGAACTGAATAGATTTCAATATCCGAATCGATAAGTTTTTTCAAGATTGAATTAATACTTTCGTTACTGTTTTTGTTTACCGAAATCGTATTTTCACCAACAATTAAAATTTGTTTATCATCACGCTCCAAAGTTTCCTTTGCTTTCGCAGGAGAATTAGTATCGATCAATAAAACATTTTCCGATACTTTTTTCATCTCGTTAAGTGTGCCTTCAAAAACCAGTTTACCTTTATTGATAACACCAACATTGGTTGCAAGTTTTTCGACTTCACTCAAAATATGACTCGAAAGAAAAATTGTGATCCCCTTTTCTTTGTTAAGTTTTATCAGCAGTTCACGAACCTCGCGAATTCCTTGAGGATCAAGTCCGTTAGTTGGCTCATCAAGTACCAGCAATTTTGGATTACTAAAAAGCGCAATAGCAAGCGCAAGCCTCTGCTTCATCCCCATCGACATTGCTTTTACTTTTTTATTTACCCCGCCCATGAGATCAACAATCCCGAGTACCTCATTTATCCTTTCTTTTTTACCGCCGAGATAATGGCGAAGAATCTTAAGATTCTCGTACGCCGTCAAATGCTCGTATAAGGAAGGAGTTTCAACAAGTGAACCGATATGCTTAAGAATATTGATTCTCTCTTTTTGAATATCTTTTCCAAATATTTTTATTGAAGTAGGAGGAACATTGTAAAGTCCGAGCAGTGTGCGGATTGTGGTGGTTTTACCGGCGCCGTTTGGACCAAGAAAACAATAAATTGAACCTTGGGGAACATTGAGATTAATATTATCAATTGCTCTAAATCTTTTGAAACTGTAACTAAGATTTTTGGTTTCAATTAAATTTTGCATATCAACTTTATTAATAACACGAATGGAGTTTAGACGAAAAGTGTTGTGGAATTGTTACATCTACTTAAAATTTATGAGTGAACGGAATTTACATTTTAGATTTTCACTTAACGAATTATATAGCTTTTCTACATCATTGAATCCGACTTCACGGAACCGAAATGCATATAATTCGACTAAATATCCAAAAAGAATTAAAATGAAGATTTTCAAAATTTATTTTTTTGCAGTTTTAATTTCAATTCCGATTGCAGCACAAAATGACATTAGTAATATTCCCATACTCAAAAATACTAAGGTGTTAAATCTTTATTCTACGGAAGTTCAAGATTCATTCAAGATTTATATCAAATTGCCGGAAGGGTATTTTGCTTCGCAAAAAACTTACTCTGTTATCTATTTATTGGATGGCGATATTCTATTCCCAATTGCGTGCGGAAATTTGCAGTATCTTTATTATGGGGAAGCCGCACCTGAGATGATAATTGTAGGCATCGGCTACGGCGGATTGGGATTTGACTCCGGCAATAACAGAAGCAGAGATTACACCGCCATACCGATTGAGGGCAGATCCTATTGGGGCGGGGCGCCGAAATTTCTAAACTTTATCAAAAACGAATTGATACCCAAACTTGAATCCAATTTTAGGGTTGATGATTCCGAACGGATTTTAATGGGGCATTCACTCGGCGGTCAGTTTGTTCTTTATTCATTTTTCACCCAACCCGAACTCTTTACAAAATATATTGCAAGCAGTCCGGCTTTATTTAGCTTAATCGAATTTTATGATCAACTTGAAGAAAAGAGCGTCACAAAACTGAATAACCTTAACCGAAAAATTTGGATATCGGTGGGAGAAAATGAATTGAGTGAAGAGTACTTAACGCCTCTTCAAAATATTGCTAATAAAATTGAAAGCCGGAGCTACAAAAATATTGGTCTTCGATACGAAGAGATAAGCGGCGGCAGTCATTTTTTAGTTCCGTCAATTGCTCTTTCTTACGGATTAAAATTTCTTTTTGAAAATTAACGGCACAACCAAATATTGATTGTGCCGGAATTTATTTATGAATCACATATTTAGAATTTCGCGTACTTCAACTTCACCGTCATGCTCAAAGATAGGGCATTCTTTAGCAAGTTCGGCAGCTTCATCCAAAGATTCGGAATTAACAATGAGATATCCCCCAACAATCTCTTTGCCTTCGGCGTAAGGTCCGTCGTGAACAACTTTCCCCTTATCCTTTAGCTGCTTGCCTTCTTTACCGAGAGGAAGTCCGTCAACCAATTTACCGCTGCTTGCAAGATCGCCCATCCATTTTTTCCAAAGCTCCATGTGAGCCTGCATTTGCTCCGGTGACTCCTGCACTCTGCGTGCATCTCCGCCGCGAAATAGATACATATATTTTGCCATGATATTCTCCTTTGTTGATTGTGATTTATATTTGTGATTTAGTGTATTTTATTTTACAAAATAAAATTATACATCATTTTCGATTCATAATTTTACTTTCAATTAATAGACGAATGAAAGTAAGATTTGGGGACGAATTAAATTAAAATTTTAAAAAATATTTTCATTGAAAAAAGTCTCTATAAAAATTAGTTTGTATAAGATTCATTTGGAACAGAACAAGTTACTAATACAAAGAAATTAAATGCGCCGTGAAGACAAACAAATAAAATCCCAAACAGAAATAAATAGAATAATAAACCAAGCTCTTGTCTGCAGACTCGCATTTTCCAAAAATGATTCACCTTACATTGTGCCGGTATCCTTCGGTTATAACGGCAGTTCAATTTTTATTCATACCGCAAAAGAGGGAAAGAAAATAGATTATATTGAATCAAATGATAAGGTCTGCTTTGAATTTGAAGCCAATGTTAAACTTCACACCGACGTGAAAAACGCGTGCAGCTGGACTATGGAATATGAAAGTGTAATAGGCTTCGGGAAAATTGTAGAATTGAGGACGACAGAAGAAATAGTAAATGGGCTGAATAATATAATGAAGCACTACTCCAGCAAAGAATGGGAATTCAGAGATCCCTCTATTAATAACACCCGCGTTTGGCAAATTGAAATTGACGTGATTACCGGTAAACGATCATTGAGAAAACCCCAGATTAACAATGAATAAAAATGAACTTATTGATTGGCTTTTAGCGGGGGATGTATCGATTGAATATCAAACCCGCAGAGATATTCTCGGCGAAAAAAACCTTGATGATCTTCGCAATAAAATTCAGAACGAAGGTTGGGGGGCCAGATATCTCAAACACAGGAATGCAGATGGGAATTGGGGTACAGCATTCTACCATCCCAAATGGATCTCAACACATTACACTTTACTTGATCTGCGAAATCTTGAGTTTCCGCTGAACAATAAAAAGATTCAGGAAAGCGTTGAAATAGTTTTAAACATACCGCGGGAAAAAGACGGAGGTATAAATGTGGCAATAAGTTTGGGTCACAGTGATGTCTGCGTTAACGGTATGGTATTAAATTACTGCTCTTACTTTAAGCCGAATGATAAAAGATTACGATCCCTAGTTGGCTATCTTCTTAATTCAATAATGAAAGACGGAGGCTGGAATTGCGCATGGAAGAGGGGCGCTGTTCACAGCTCGCTGCATACAACACTTTCTGTTCTTGAAGGGCTGCACGAATTTGGTAGGACGAACAAATACAAAAGTAACGAAATTAAAGCTGCACAAAAGCACGCAGTAGAATTTATGTTCAAGCATCGGTTATTTAAATCTCATAGGACCGGCAAGGTTATCAAACCGCAATTCACAAAACTAACATATCCACCACGCTGGTATTACGATATTTTAAGAACGTTGGATTATTTCAGATCTGCTAAAATTAAGTTTGACCCGAGAATGGTGGATGCTTTTAATTTAATATTGAAGAAGAGAAAGAAAGACGGCACATGGAATTTGCAGTCAAAGCATAAAGGGGTAGAGCATTTTGAAATGGAAAAGGTTGGAGAGCCTAGCCGTTGGAATACACTTAGGGCAATTAGAATTTTTAAATACTACAGAATTGATATTTGAACATACTTCTGAGTAATTCAATTTTCCTTTACCTTGTATCTAATCAAATCTTAAACTAATTTTTATGCGGAAATTTCTTACACAAACACCGGTTAGGTAATTAATGTTTTCTCGATTACTGTTTATGACATTGCTGTTAAGTTCAGTTATCCTTTCGCAAGGCAAGGTATATTTGGTTATGGGTTCTGATACCGGAATTTGGGAAGGACTCGATACAAAAAAATACCACCACACTTACAATTTAGGATTATACACCGATCCGCTGCGAAATGCTCACAAAGTAATGGACCCCGCATTTAGAAATCAATTGGTCGATTCATACGGCACTCCGCTTAAAATGACCTGGTGGATGATGTCGGGTAACACCTTTCGGCATGCAGTAAATAATAATATCCCTTATGCCAACTCAATGACGTTTTATCTTATGGAAAAGTATCACGGTGATAAAATTGCATTATTCGGTGATGAAATTTCCTTGCACTATCACACTTTTACCTGGACAGACTACGATCAAGACGGAGTTTACTGGTGGAATCAGGCGCTGCATTATGAAGATTTCTTTGGAGACTTTGAATATACTTTAGCTCAAAATTTAATTGATGAAAATGTATTCCCGGTTTCATACCGAAGCGGCTGGCACTACATGGATAATCAATGGCAGAATTACCTGGATAATATACTTCCCTTCTCAATGCACAATGCGTATCCGTCAAAGGGAAATGATACAGTTGAACCACTCGATAACATTTTAGACTGGTCGCAGGCACCTGCCGAATATGTCCCTTATCATCCTTCGGAATTCAATTATCAAATTCCCGGAAATTTAAAGGGATACGAATTACGTTCAATTTATATGGCGCAAATGAACCAAGAGAAGATGGATGCTATTTTCCAAAAAGCTTTGGAAGGTACCGATCAGGTTGTTTGTATTTGGGCTCATCTGCCTGAAAGTGATTTTCTCGATAATATTGCCCGCATTGATTCTATCGCACACAATTCAGATGCTGCTTACGGTCCGGTTTCATTTAGGTACTGTTCGGCTATCGAAGCAATGCAGAGATGGCT
>JAENZU010000260.1 GCA_016841125.1 Melioribacter sp.
CAGACGCGGAACTGTAAGTGAGATGAATGACCCGATGATCTTGCCTAAAATGAATTTATCGCCCGGTACAGAATTAGAGAATATCAGTCTAAGCGTACCGTTTTCCTTTTCCCCGCTAACCGCATTGTAGGTAAACAATATTGCAAACAACGAAAGTATAATTTGAAATAAAAAATTTAGATCAAGAAAACGGAAAGCCGCATAAATGGGATCTTCATTATATTTGCTCTCTTTCGGAACAAGCTCACCCCGTCCCTTCATTTCTATATTTCTTCCGATATCATTTGACAGTCCCGAGACAAGTGAGGCGATCGGCATCGGCGGAAGGAAAATTTGATGATTCACCATTCGCCAATCGGTAACACCTTCCATCGATTTCATATTTTCGGCAACTGCCGCATCATACTGTGCTTTGTTTATTTGATAATTTTTTGAACCGACATAAAATGTTGCCAAAATGAGAAACGACAAAACTCCGAAACTGAAGACAAATTTGGATGAACCGATTATCTCTTTTATCTCTTTAATGATCAATAATTTTAACATAAAATTTCTCCGATTATTTACGCCGCTGTATCGATGTAACCCGACATATAATTAATGTAAAGCTCTTCAAGATTCTCATTTTTAATTTGATCCCTGTTCTTCTGCATAACAAGTTTGCCCTCTTTCATTATTCCAACGAAATCAGCAACTTCTTTAGCGCGGAAGATATCATGTGTAGACATTAGTATAGATTTCCCTTCAGAACGAAGCTCATCAAGTAATGTCATGAATTCGAGACCGGCTTTGGGATCCAGCCCTGAAGTAGGCTCATCAAGCAGTATCGCGGGGGCATCTTTCAAAATTGCAATGGCAATTCCGCATTTCTGCCTCATCCCTTTTGAAAATCCTTTTAACTTTTTGTTGTGGGCTTCTTCCTGAAGTCCAACGCGCAGCAGTACATTTTTGTAATCGTCTTTGGTGTAATTGGATTTGCCGCCCAGCTTTGAAAAGAAATCAAGATTTTGAACCGCGCTGAAATCCTGATAAAGCATTACATTTTCCGATACGAATGCGATGCTCTTTTTTGCATCAAGTGGATTCTTATGCGTGGTGATACCGTTTATTTTAGCTTCGCCAAAAGTTGGTTCAATCAAATTTAAAAAGAGATTTATAGTTGTGGTCTTTCCCGCCCCGTTAGCACCTAGCATTGCATAAACTTCTCCCTGCTTTACCGCGAATGAAAGGGCATCAACAGCCGTTAGTCCGTCTTCATATTTTTTGGTTAAATTTATTGCTTGAAGCATTTCAAATTTATTGTTTCCAGCATCTGAATCATTCATTTTTGTTTCCTTATTTTCTTGCGAGTTTAATTCCAAAAATTACTATGCCTGCCACCAGCCCTAGAATTAAAAGGATAATCAGCAATGTACCGAATACATTTGCCTCCTGTTTTATTTCAACCGTGATCGTTTTATCCTCAGCTTTAATCAACTGATTATCAGAAAGAGACGTTGTCCTAACTCTAATTTCATATTTACCGACCGATACATCTTCCGGCGGATAAAAATAGAATTCAACGGTTTTCTCATTTCTTATTCCCAACGATTCAACTATCTGCGGCTCTATTTTTTTATTCCAATTCAATGGCAGATCAATTTCGAACTCAATATTATCAAGTCTTCGTGTACCTTCATTTTCTATCTGCATTTGGGTTTCGATAGTTTCACCGGGCAGAACAGAATAAAACAACTGCGGTGCTTTAACTTTTATTTTGCCGATACCGCGCGGCACTAACTCCAGCTTGGCAAAACCGAATCCAAGTTTAACTATTTCGTTTTCTGTGAATGTCCGGTTGTCAAATTTTGTGCTGCCTATTTTATCGACCGGAACAGCCAGCACATAAAAGGTAATCTTTTCATCTATCCTAACATTTTCGGTCGGTCGGTCCGGCAGAAATACTTGCAGCGCGGCTCTGCGTGTTTGACTTGTTTCATTAAATTTGAATTGGCTTAGGCGAGCTTTCGATTGCTGATCAATAAAATTGCTGTTGATCTCTCTCGGCAGATTTACAACTTCAAGTTTGTAGGTATTTTCAGATCCGCTGAATAACTCAAGTGACAAACCGTAATTTGCCGACTTGCCGAGATCAACTTCCTGTGAAAATTGCTCGGACTGCAGAACCACTTTATTTTCGGATGCATCTTTCTGCAGAAATATTTTCGG
This sequence comes from Melioribacter sp., assembly GCA_016841125.1. Taxonomy (GTDB): domain Bacteria; phylum Bacteroidota; class Ignavibacteria; order Ignavibacteriales; family Melioribacteraceae; genus JAENZU01. The sequence goes on from JAENZU010000260.1 coordinate 2,209, forward strand.
AGCTCTCTGTGTTCCGTTTCCGTAAATTATATTTACTGTTACGGCATCAAGATCCTGCAGAAGAGCAAAATCAATATTGACCGGCTTACCGTAAATGATCTGTTCAACTTTTGCTTCGTACGGCTGACTGATTATTGCATTTTCTGAATTTAAAATTGAAACATAGACATTATTGATTACTTCAGGCTGCAGAGATCTGAAGAGGTCGTCATCAATATTAATAAGCTTTTTAAATTCAGCGCCGCCTCCGGAGGTGTTTGCTAATTTTAGTCGAACTCTTTTCTGTCCGTCTTTGCTTTGATACTTCATTGCTTCAATAACCGAGATATACTGCTTCTCGAAAAGCACTGCCAGTAATGCCTGTTGGTAATTAACTTCGGCATCTGCAAATGAGCTTTGGGCTTTATCAAATTCACGATTAGAGATCATCCCTTTTTCTTTGAGCTGCTTTTGTCTCTCAAATTCAGCTCTGGATGATTCAAAAAGTTCCTTTGCGCGTTTTAATCCGAGCAGACGGAATTGATCATCTTTGGGATTGTAATATGACCCGGCACTCTGTGCAAAGCTTGATACACAAAACATTATCAGTAATACGATAATTTTAACATTCATTATTCAGCCAAATTATTTTTCTTTTTTATTTGTTTTCATTTTTATCACACCTTGTTTTTCAAGTGAATCGACGTCGATCTCTTCTCCGTTAATTATTACTTTGCCGTCTTTGGGCGTTAGAGTCTTGGTTTCTACTTTACCCCCTTCGCCGATAGTTTTGCTCATCATCATTACATGTCCCTTTTGTGCTTCATCATTCTTTTGGAACGAAACGATAAATCTTTTTTCGTCTCGTTTAACTCCGAGCTTTACTTCCTCGCCGGTTTTAATAGAATTGTATCCCTCTTTGAGAGCATCAATAGTTTTAACCCTTTTACCATTGATGTATAGAATTTCATCACCCTGTGCAAGATCAACTTTTTGTGCATCATCCTGCCCAACATTAGCCGGTGGAACGAAATCGACCATCAGCTTATTTTCCTGTTCAGAGATAGCGGCTTTTATCTCACCTATAAAAAATGTAGTCCCGGCATCGAAAGTTTTAAAGGTTTGTCCAAAGGTGGGCAATACAAATAGTGAAAGAAAAATAACTAAAATTGTTTGTTTCATTTTTACTCCGCATTATTTTGGTTTATCTCATAATGCGGAAGAAACAATAAGGTTGCACTAATCTAGGCTAATGGAGGGCTTTTTAACATTTTTTAACAATTATAGTCTGATGTGTCCGGCTGGAATGAATTTTTCTTTCTTGTGATCGAACACGGAATTATCCAAAGGGGCTCTGTTATGATCGACAAATCTGATTTCCGATAAATCAATTTTCTTTTTATTAAACACTATTGCAAACTTAACGTTTTTAATTTGACCGGAATTGCCGTCGATACTAACTGTTTTTAATTCACGCAGGTCACTAAAGTCAGCATCGAAATTAATTGAGGAATCCAGTCTCAACGAATCGATCAAAACCACACGCACTGCGGCAAGGTTCGTGTCTACTGTAATTGAATCTTTGTTGAGAGAAACCCAAAGCGACTGGAATTTGCTTTTTGTGAATGGATTGGAAATCCGTAGCTGCTGTAATTTTTCCGACCAATATTCATCTTCGTATGATCCAACAAATTCAAGACTGTCCGCACTTTCCATTTCATTCAAAAGCTGTACGGGATTTGTTATGAAGTATTCATCGAGGTCAACTTCCCTGTTAACCTCAAAACTTATCGGTTCATTTTTAATTGCCGGCAGCTCTCCATTGCTTCGCATCGGGCGGTTATATACAATAAAGCTTTTATCTTTGTGACGTTCCGAATCATGTATTTTTTTTATGAAGAGATGAAGGGTGTCCGTATTTTCATTCTCAACTTGCCCGTCTTCAATTAACTTTTGCACTGCAATGAAATTCGGCTTTGAGAGAGTATTTACCGGCTGTATCTGCGGATTGAGAGTTCGATACAAATTGTTTTCTTTTATTATGTAATCATCCAGCGTTTCTTTTGAGTCTTTATCTTTCACCTTCAGTCTATATTGATCGGATGTAAAATCGATTATCTGTTCTACCCTAAGATTTAAAGTATCGCCCTGTTTTCCGAATAGTAGTAATTGATTATCAAAGTTATTGCTGTAGCCGGCTTGCACAATATTGCCGTAATTATTTTTAACTTTTGCTAATATCTCCGACGGTTCAACATTAGACACTGGAAAAAGAAAGAAGAAAAAGACTGCCATAGCTGCAACCAAACCAAAAGCAATCGCACCTCTCCAAATCAATTGCTTCTTCTTTTTAAACCTGGGAGAATTTAAAAGTTCTCTTTTCAATTTTTGCTTATGCGCTTCCGGTATACTACCCGGAAGCTTCGCACTATTTAATATATCTTCAATTTTATTCATTTTTATATTCATCGTATAGTGAAGGGTCTATTTTCTCCTTTAACATATTCACCGCACGGTGAATTAAAGATTTAATTGTGCCTTCACTTTTGTTTAATATTTCACTTATCTCTTTAATGCTTTTTTCTTCAAAGTATTTTAGAACTATAACTTCTTGATATTTAGGTTTAAGTGTTTCAATTGCTTTTTGCAGATTTAAGAAAATTCTTTTCTCTGAAAGTTCAGCCTCAAGTATTTTGTGCTCATCGTAGCTTGCTAAAGATCCGTTTTCAAATCCGGCATCCTCAGAAAAATCTTTTAAATCTATTCTCTTATTTTTTCTGAAATAAATATTAGCTTCGTTTGTTGCAATACGATAAAGCCAAGCAGAAAAGGGAACTTCGCTCCATTTAAAATTCCAGAGATTGTTTAGGGCTTTGAAAAATGTGTTTGAAGTCAATTCTTCAGCGGCGGCTACATTCGCCGTCCTGTGCAGAATGAACCGGTATATCTGATCATAATACTTTTCAAAGAGCTTACCGAATATCTCCGGATCGCTTTTCGCTTTCTCAATAATTTCCTTTTCATTTTCAAAGGGAAGCTGCATTAAATTCCCTTTGATATTTCAAATAGTCTCTCATTATCATAATGCAAAGCTATAAAAAAAGTTGCAAAAACTCTTATATCTATTTTTCACATATTATATTCAATTTAGTATTTTGATTTTAAGTATTTCCAAAATTGAGGTTTTTATCGAATCCGGATTAGGTATACTTTCGCTGCTTCCCCCATTGGCTGCAATAGTCCTTTGCTTCATCACGCGCAGAGTTTTGTTCTCTTTGTTTATCGGTGTATTTACCGGGGGTATAATATTATTCGGCGGCAATCCTTTTGCGGGTATAGAATATTCTTTAGATACAATCATAGGCTCAATCACTGATGAATGGAACGCCCGTTTGCTTCTATTCAATTTGCTGATGGGTTCCGGTGTTGCTTTCATTTGGAGATTAGGAGGAAGCAAAGCTTTAACCGATTGG
>JAENZU010000261.1 GCA_016841125.1 Melioribacter sp.
AAAGAAAAAAAAAAAAAGAAATAAAAAAAAGGGGTCGTGTTAGCGACCCCGAATTTTGTTAACCGAAAAAAGTTTCGGCTACATCATACAATTTTGGATCGAGTGTTTTAAGTTTACCGGTAGCTTCTTCTAAATCAACCGCAACAATATCATTACCTTTTAGCGCAGCCATTTTACCGAACTCACCTCTTTGAATAAGCTCAGCGGCAAATACGCCGAATCTAGTTCCGAGTACTCTATCGAAAGCAGTTGGCGTACCGCCTCTTTGAATATGTCCTAAAACGGTAGCTCTTGTTTCAAAACCTGTTCGCTCTTCAATTTCCTCTGCAACAACATTCCCGATTCCGCCTAATCTTACATGACCAAATGAATCCTTTTTCAAACTGGATAAAACAAAAGATCCGTCTTTATCTGTGTTCTCTTCAGTTTTAATTTTTGCACCCTCGGCAATAACTATAATGCTGAAAGTTTTGCCTCTTGCGGCGCGGCTTTTAACCACCTCGCAAACATCCTCCATATTGAAAGGCTGCTCCGGTGTCAGTATTACGTCTGCACCTCCGGCTAAACCTGAATATAAAGCAATCCAGCCCGCATGCCTGCCCATAACTTCCACAACAATAACTCTGTTGTGTGATTCAGCAGTTGTGTGAAGTCTGTCAATTGCTTCTGTTGCAACACCAACGGCAGTATCAAATCCAAATGTGAAATCTGTGGCACTCAAATCGTTATCGATGGTTTTGGGAACACCGACAACCTTAACTCCGTCTTTATGAAGTTTTGATGCAACACCAAGTGTATCTTCTCCTCCAATTGCAACTAACACCTCAACACCTTCGGCTTTCATATTTTTCTTTAAAGTCTCTACTCCATTTTCAACTTTGTAAACGTTTGTCCTAGAGGAACCTAATATTGTACCGCCTCTGTGGAGAATTCCGGAAACAGTTTCAAGAGTCAATTTTTCAAAATCATTATCTAATACGCCCTTCCATCCCTTCTTATATCCAACAACTTCGTAGTTCAATTTCAATGCTTTACGAACTACCGCTCTTATCACAGCGTTCAAACCCGGAGCATCACCGCCGCCTGTTAAAACACCAATTTTCATTTCTAACTCCTTTTAATAGTGACAAATTCATTCAATCAATCAAATTTTATTTTATCCCAAATTTGTCATCCCGACAGCTGTCGGGATTAAATACTTATCATTTAACAAGTTACGCTAATATTATGTTATTGATAAATTTCCCAAATGAACAATCTGGGTTTATAGTATTTATGATAAACCCCCGGACACAGCCGAGGGCTTAAAATATTCAATCTAAAAATACAATTATTTCTAATCGATAAATATTAAATTAATATTAAGTCTCGAGTCCTAGGTACTAAATGAGTTTTAAGTTTGCAAATTTAGCAAGCAAATGTTTAGTGCCATGTTCTTCAAACGCGATCGATACTTTCTGCATATCTCCGTTGCCTGTTATTGCGAGTATTTTACCGGTTCCAAAAATATCGTGAGTGACTTTACTGCCCACTCTCAACGATCTTCTTTCCTGATCAAAATCGTCGAAACTTTCTTGATAAAACTCATCGTAATCCGCTGCTTTTCTTCTACGGCTGGATTTACGTCCGCCGCCGCCGCTTAATTCGGAAATTGAATCCGGATCAAGCTCTTCAATAAAACGTGACTTACTTTGATAGGCAACCTCACCAAAGCGGTACCGCGACCGTGCATAAGTGATATAAACTTTCTGTTCGGCTCTTGTAACGGCAACATAAAACAATCTTCTTTCCTCTTCCATATTTGCTTCACTATCGAATTTTCTATTTAGAGGAAATATATCTTCTTCGCACCCGGTTACAAAAACTACGGGAAATTCTAATCCCTTAGAATTATGGATTGTCATCATTGTAACAGAATTTTCTTTTTCGTCAAGGCTGTCGATGCCGGCAACCAAAGAAACTTCCGCAAGAAAATCTTCAATTGTTGCATCAGGGTTTTCCTTGCCGAACATTTGAATTCCTGCCAGTAATTCCTGAATATTTTCATATTTGGTCATAGAATCTGAAGTGTTTTCAGATTTATACATTTTTAGAATACCTAACTCATCAACCAGCGCTGAAGATAATTCGGGTAAAGAGAGTTTATCTTTCAGATCGATATATTTATCCAATAGTTGTTTGAATTGTTTAACATTTTTCTGAATTCGCTCTTTTACCTCAATTACTTCAAAAACACGAGCCATAGTATTGAACAATGTGATGTCCAATTTTTGAGAAAATGCAGTCATTTTTGTAATTGATGTATTGCCTATTCCCCTTTGCGGGTAATTCATTATTCTAAGAAGCGATTCTTCGTCATCTTGATTTGACAATACTCTGAGATAAGCTATAACATCTTTAACTTCTTTTCTTCTGTAAAATTCAACGCCGCCTATAATCTTGTATGGAATCTTTACCCGGCGCAGTCCTTCTTCCAGGGCGCGGGATTGAGAGTGAATACGGTAAAGAATGGCAACATCATTTAGTGATAACTTTTTAGAGGTGACTTCTTTCTTTATAGCTTTTGCAATTTGATAGGCTTCATCTTTTTCATCGGCGCATCGAATAACGTTAAGTTTTTCCCCATCAACATTTTCTGTCCAAAGTGTTTTTGGTATCTGTCCGGCATTATTTTTTATTACCGAATCTGCAGCTTTCAGTATCGTTTTTGTAGACCGGTAATTTTGTTCTAATCTAAAAACTTTTGATTTAGGAAAATCTTTTTCGAAATCGAGCATATTTTTTATTTCGGCACCGCGCCATCCGTAAATACTTTGAGCATCGTCGCCAACCGCGCAAACTTTAGTTCTGCCGCCGGAGAGAAGTTTCACTAATTCGTACTGAGCTTTATTAGTGTCCTGAAACTCATCAACCAAAATGTATTTAAACTGCCTGCCGTATTTTTGCAGTACTCTTTGATTTGAATTGAAAAGATCGAGCGGTTTCAGGAGAAGATCATCAAAATCCATTGCGTTATTCTGGTATAATCTCAAATTATATTCTTTGTAGATCTCAGCTACTTTTTTCTCTTCCGGAGTTTCGGCAACATGTTTAGCATATTCGTCGGGAAGTATCATTTGATTCTTTAAAAAGCTGATCCTGCGCTGAACTTTATTTGGCGTTAAATTTTCCATATTTACATTTAATGCTTGGAATACAGTGCTGACTAACGCAACCGAATCTTCCCTATCGTATATAGAAAAATTTGATTTATAATTTAATTTTTCGGATTCAATTCTAAGAATTCTTGCAAAAATAGAATGAAATGTTCCCATCCAAATTTGATCGGCTTTTTTACCGACTAATTCATATATCCGGGATTTCATTTCGTTTGCAGCCTTATTTGTGAAGGTAAGAGCTAAGATATTTTCAGGACTTAATCCTTGATCAATAATGTAAGCTATTTTGTAGTTCAGAGCCATTGTTTTTCCGGATCCTGCTCCGGCAACTATCATGTTAGAGTTAGAATTGTACTCAACTGCTTCGAGTTGTTCTTGATTCAATAATGATTGTAATTTTTTCATAAGCCTCTAATTTTTTAGTTTGCAAATATAACAAATTCTATTGCCTTTCTCAAAAGAATTGCCCATTTTATTTTTTATATTTTTTTTATCCTCTCCTTAATGCATCCTAATTTAACTTAATAGTTCGATCTGAACCAGTGGTATTCGTATGAATATTTTGCTGTCTTACATTGAAAGATTTATGAATGCAGTGTGCGCGTAATATGATTGAAGTGGTTCAAAACTTTAGTTCTTAGAGATTTAATGAATTAAATCTCTACATAAAAAAATGCCGGTAAGCCCGGCATTAAAACAATTAGAATATTTATACTTTTAAACCAATAGTTTTCCATTTTTCATTATTTCTTTTCCGTCGAAATAAACACTCGGTTTTTTAATAACACCATCTAAATGGATAGGAACATTTACACTTCCACCCATGGAAATATTATTTCCGAGAGCAATGTGAACCGTGCCTTTTACTTTTTCATCTTCGAGCAGCAGTCCGCTAAGTTTTGCTTTATCGTTTGTGCCGATTCCCAATTCAGCAATTGCGAAAGCATCTTTACCTACTTTCTGAAGCATCTTTTTAAGTTTCGCTGCTTTGGCATCACCCGTGATCTTAACCGCGTAGCCGTCTTTCACTTCAATTTTGATCGGCTTTCCGCTTATTACTCCGATGCCCGCCATTGAACCATCCACGACAAAAACGCCGTTTGTTGTACCTTCAACGGGAGCAGTAAATGCTTCTCCGGTTGGTAAATTTCCGCTCTCCCCTTTTTTGTGAAATAAGCCCTTTGAGGGAATTACATTACGACCGCCGATATCCATCGTGATATCAGTGCCGTTCGGCGCAGTTACGCGGGCAATCTTTGTCTTCTCCATTATCTTCTTCAGTTTAAGAGTTAATGCTGCAATAGCTTTGTAATCAGCATTCAAACCTCTAATCATTACATCTTTTGTGATCCCGGGAAAAGTAGCTATCCGGACTCCTAAAGCAGAGGCTTCCCTTCTAGCATCGGTATGAGTGAGTGATTTTGTTGTGGGACAAAACACTACGTCAAATTTTTTCATCAACTCTGCAACTTGCTTCGGCGGTTCTTCACCATTAATTTTACCGGATTTCATTTCTACAAATAATGAATCATGCCCAAGTTTCAGAGCGTTTAAATAAAGTGCGTATCCAATTTCTTTTTTGTTTTCATCTGTTACAACTAGTACTTTTTCTTTTTTCTTGGCGCCCATGCAATCTTTAATTGCTATTACACAAGCTTTGTCCAATTTTGTTTGAGCCATTAAACCTCCTTTAAAGCGGGACTCCAATGTTTAGCTGAACGGTTGCCGCAAATCCAGTCTTATCAACCAAACTTTTAGAATTAGAAGTTGCGGGATATTTTTGTTCTTTACCGTAATTAATTTCCGTAAGGCTGAAAAAGTTATAAGATGCAGTGCTCTCAAGACTTAAATAATCTTGAATTATATGAATGATAAAGCCGGTTGCCGCATAATATCCAATTTCAGTCTGGTTATTTTCATATTCTGATTTACTTTCTCTAACACCATTCAAAAAACTTTCATTTTTAAAATTGATAGTATAAAAATTTATACCTCCTTCAATCAGTTTTAAATCGAGAAAACTAAATACCGGTATTCCGAAATCTAGCCCGATCCCCCAGTTATGCATTGAAAAATCGTAAGTATCTTTTATCAATCCGGATTGAACACTCGCACTGTATTCTTGATTATCTTTGAGCATTTGGAAGTAGCCCTTAGCTGAAATAAAATAATTATCAAACTTCGCGCGGAAAATATTGGCGCCAAATCTAAAACCGCCGATACTATTCAGCTTAAATTCCTGCGAGGGAAACCTGCCTCCCATCAATTGATTTACGGCATCATTTAATCCGGGCGCATCAATTTGATAAAAAGAATATCCTGCAAAAGCACCGCTGAGACCAAGACATCCGAACCCGCATGTCTGCGCATATAATTTACCGGGAAGAAGACTCAGCAAATTTAAAAGGAAAAATATGAAGATTTTTTTTATCATAATGATGTCTTATTTTTTACAAATATATTGGCATTTGATTGAAGATTCAAGTTAAGAAGTTTT
>JAENZU010000262.1 GCA_016841125.1 Melioribacter sp.
TTGATCTCACAAACATGTCAAAAATAAATTCAGAATCATCGGGACCCGGAGATGCTTCGGGGTGAAACTGTGCACCGAAAAAAGGTTTTGATATATGTATAATTCCTTCGTTTGTACCATCATTGTCGTTTATAAACCACTCTCTCCAATCTTCCGGCATGGTGTTGGAATCAATCGCGAACCCATGATTCTGCGAAGTGATATAGCATCTTTTTGTTCCGGTTTCATTAACAGGCTGGTTATGACTTCTGTGACCGTATTTTAATTTATATGTATTGCATCCGGCGGCTAATCCCATTATCTGACTCCCAAGACAAATACCCAGCAGCGGTTTATTTTTTTCCATCATACGAATTGTGTTTTCAACAGTCTTCGAACAGATTTTCGGATCGCCAGGACCATTTGAAATTACAACTCCATCACATTCTTCTTTTTGGAAATCATAGTCATAAGGTACCCGAAGTACGGAGATACCTCTTCTCAAAAATGCCTGAACGATATTATTCTTTACACCGCAATCAACTAATGTTATTTTCTTAGTACCCTTTTCATAAAATATTGGTTCTTTAACTGAGACCTCTGAGACAAGGTTGCGTTTGTTAGGGTCTTTTAATTCCGAAATATCCTTGCCGTCACTAGGCAAATCGGGAAAAATTAGTTTACCTAACATTGTACCTTTCTCTCTCAATTTTCTGGTAAGCTGACGTGTGTCGATTCCGAAAATGCCGGGCACATTAAATTTTTCCATCCATTCGTGAAGCGAATATTTAGCATTCCAATGTGAATACTCAGAAGAGTAATCTGAAATAATTAAAGCTTCAACTTGTATTTTTTCCGATTCAAAATTTTTATTGAGCCCATTTTCAATTTCTTCTCCCGGTACTCCGTAATTTCCAATCAACGGATATGTACAAACAAGTAATTGCCCTCTATAGGATGGATCGGTCATAGTCTCAGGATAACCTACCATGCCAGTGTTAAATACGACTTCACCGCTGCAGTTTTTCGTTGCGCCGAATCCGAATCCCTCAAATTCCGATCCGTCTTCGAGTATAATTTTAGCTTTATTCTTCATTGGGAATTAATATCATTTTTTGGGGATTTAATATATAAATTCAATTGATCAAAAGTCTCATTAATTGAAATTTTTATCTAATTTATTTTATTATTTTAAGGTAACGATATTACATTTAAACATTAAGTTATGTCAAAAGAAGAAACTGCATATTTAAAAGAAGACAGAAGCTCCAGAGCCACAAAAGTAACCTGGATTGGATTTTGGGCTAATGTTATTCTTACAATTTTAAAATTTGCAACCGGCATCATCGGTAGAAGCAGCGCAATGATTGCCGACGCGGTTCATTCATTCTCAGATTTTATTACAGATCTAATCGTAATTTTTTCTTTTAGAATAGTTAAAAAACCTGTTGATGAAAGTCATGATTTCGGGCATGGGAAATTTGAAACTTTAGCTACTTCCCTCGTAGGAATTTCACTGCTTGCCGTAGCATTGGGAATAATGTGGAGCAGCGGGAAAATAATATTCGATTCATTCAATGGTGAGATTATTGATCAGCCCGGATTCATAACTCTGATTGCTGCGGTCATTTCCATCGCTGTAAAAGAAACGCTCTACCGTTATCAAATAAAGGTAGGAAACGAAATTAAAAGTAGTGCTTTAGTTGCCAATGCTTGGCATCACAGATCTGATGCCCTTTCGTCAATCGCTACATTTTTCGGTATTGGAGGCGCAATTTTTCTGGGCGAAAATTGGAGAATACTAGACCCTATTGCTGCTGTTATTGTAAGTCTATTAATTTTAAAAATTTCTATCCAAATAATTTGGGAAAGTACTCAAGAGTTGATGGAAAAATCTTTGAACGATGAAGAAAAATTAGAGATACTAAAAATTACAAAATCCGTTGACGGCGTTATAAATCCGCACAATTTACGAACGCGGAAAATTGGAAATTATATTGCAATTGATATCCACATTGAAGTGGACAGAGGATTGAACATTGTTAAGGCGCACGATATTGCAGATGCAGTTGAAACAAGGTTAAAGAAATCTTACGGTGAAGATTCATTAGTTTATGTACACGTTGACCCTGAAGATCATTCAGATTAATTAATTTTATTACAAATAAAAAGGGAGTTTTGATGCAGAAGAAAATTACACGCCGCGATTTTATTGTAACTACTTCGATTGTATCAACAGGAATTATTTTAGGCTGTTCCATAAAAAATAGATTCGACCTAATAATAAAGACTGGAACAATTTACGATGGCTCCGGCATGAAGCCGTTGAAAGCTGATATTGGAATTATCGGGGATCAAATTAAAGCCATAGGCGATCTTAGTGCGAGCAGTGCCGATAAAATAATTGATGCTGCAAACATGGCGGTGTCGCCCGGTTTTATCGATATTCACACACACACGGAAACCGAATTATTGATAAACCCGAATGCGGAAAGTAAAATTCGGCAGGGTGTAACTACTGAGATTGGCGGCAACTGCGGTTCATCCCCTTTCCCTTTGAGCCAAGCAGATTACGATGAATTTAAAGATTCAATGTTTAAGCGTTACGAGATAAGCTGCAATTGGCAAGATATGCCGGGATTTTTCAATTCCCTCGAACAACAAGGGATTGCTATAAACTTTGCCGCACTTGCCGGGCATGGCGATCTAAGAGCATACGTTGTTGGAAAAAATGATGTTGCACCTACTCCCGACCAATTGAAACAGATGCAGAAAGTGCTTGCCCAAATGATGGAAGCCGGCAGTTTGGGTTTATCAACCGGATTGGAATATGCCCCGGGAAGTTACGCTAAAACTCCCGAATTGATTGAACTGTCAAAAACTGTAACTCAATACGGCGGTATATATAATTCACATATGCGCAATGAAGATGACACTGTTGAGGAAGCAATAAAAGAAGTCTTACAAATTGCCGAAGGTGCTAATGTGTCGGTCGAAATTGCTCACTTAAAAGCTGCCAACGCAAACAATTGGCATAAGATAGATAGCATGCTTTCATTGATAGAAGGAGCAGATAAAGCCGGTCTGCAAATCAAAGCAGACAGATACCCTTACACTGCATATGGGACGGGACTTTCTACCTTTTTGCCTTTGTGGTCAAGACAGGGTGAAACAGAAGAAGTAGTTGATAGATTAAAAGATAAAAGTCTTCTTCCAAAAATTAGAGATTACGCTGAAAGCCGGGGACAAAGAATCGGCGGCTGGGACAGAGTTTTAATCAGCTACTCTTCAACTGAAAAAAACAAACAGTGGGAAGGCAAATCAATTGAAGAAGGCGCCGCAATTGCAGGTAAATCTCCCTTCGATTTTATTAAAGATATTTTAATTGAAGATAAACTCAGTGCAGGAATTGTAGGTTTTGCGATGGATGAAGAAAATACAAAACTGATTTTAGCTCACCCATTAGTAATGATCGGGTCCGATGGAAGTGTTGCAGCCCCTTATGGTCCGTTGAGCAAAGGCAAACCGCATCCACGTTATTACGGGACATTTCCTCGCGTGCTTGGTAAATACTGCAGAGAAGAGAAGATTTTTGATTTAGCTGCTGCAATAAAAAAGATGACATCAATGCCGGCGGAAAAGTTAGGTATAAATAAAAGAGGATACCTTAAAAAAGATTATTTTGCTGACATAGTAATTTTTAATCCCGAAACAGTGATTGATCAAGCTACATTTTCTAATCCGCATCAATACCCGTTGGGAATTGAATATGTAATAGTTAACGGTACAACCGCAGTTAAAAAGGGTGAGCATCAGAATACCAGATCAGGAAAGGTTTTACGAAAAGTATAATAAATAAAGATTAAGAGGCAATCTCTATAATTTTTTCCTGCGAAGACGCAGTGAATTGGTTACAACTGAAACTGAGCTGAACGACATAGCAAGCGCGGCGAACATTGGATTAAGCAGTCCCAATGCAGCAAGAGGAATTCCTATTGTGTTGTAAATAAAAGCCCAGAATAAATTTTGCTTTATTGTTGAAATTGTTTTTTTCGAAAGTTCGATTGATTTCACTACTCCATCCAAATCTCCCTTTACTAAAGTGATTTGAGCAGTTTCAATTGCCACGTCTGTTCCGGTTCCCATTGCTATGCCTACATCAGCTTTAGCAAGCGCAGGTGAATCGTTTATCCCGTCGCCAACCATAGCTATTACCATTCCCTTATCTTGCTTTAATCTATCAATTTCGTCGGCTTTTTGATCAGGCAAAACCTCAGCCCTAAATTCATCAATACCAACTCTCGATGCAATTGCTTGTGCCGTCCGCTCATTGTCTCCGGTAAGCATTATTAGTCTAATTCCCATACTCTTTAATTTTGCGATAGATGCTTTTGCGTTTTCTTTTATTGGATCTTCAATAGCTATTAATCCGCTCAGTTTTCCGTTAACAGCAATGAACACAACTGTTTTTCCCATCCGAGATAGGTTTTCATATTTAGGTGTAAATCCATCTAGACTCAATGAATATTCCTCCATCATTTTGTGATTTCCAATAACAACCACATCACCATTTATAACACCTGAAATACCAGCACCTGTAATGCTGGAAAATGACTCCGATTCTTCGAGTTTAATTTCTTTATCGGATGCATACTTTAGAATAGCATCAGCCAGAGGATGTTCAGATTTATTTTCAATAGAGGCTGCCAGTTTGATTAACTTTTCTTCGTCAATTCCGTTTGTAATTACATCGGTTACTGTTGGTTTGCCTTTAGTAATTGTGCCTGTTTTATCGAACACTATTACTTCTATTTTGTTAGCCAACTCTAAGCTTTCACCATTTTTAATGAGGATACCTGATTTAGCCCCCAATCCGGTTCCAACTACGATTGCTGTAGGAGTGGCTAAACCCAATGCACACGGACATGCGATAATTAATACAGCCACAAAGTTAATTAGTGCAATTTCAAATGCATTGGACTCTGCTGTAAAATACCAACCGATAAAAGTTAAAACGGCTACTGCCAACACAACCGGCACGAATATCCCCGCAATTTTATCAGCTAAACTTTGGATCGGAGCTTTGGAGCCCTGAGCTTCCTGCACAATTTTGATTATCTGCCCAAGTACGGAGTTTTCTTCAACGGCACTTACTTTGAAATTGAAAGAACCATTTTTGTTGATCGTACCGCCGATAACTTTTGAGTCTTCAGATTTCTCAACTGGGAAACTTTCTCCCGTCAACATAGATTCATCAACGGTGGAATTTCCTGAGACAACAACACCGTCAGCAGGAATTTTTTCACCCGGTCTAATTACTACTGTCATCCCCTTTTCTAATTTGGAAATTTCAACTTTGGTTTCTTTGCCCTCAATAATTACAGACGCATGCTTAGGACGAAGATTTAGAAGTTCTTTTATTGCTGTTCCGGTTTTTCTCTTTGATCTATGCTCAAGCAGTCTGCCAAATAAAATAAGGGTTATAATTACGCCTGCTGTTTCAAAATATACATGAGGTTCTGTTCCGGCTCCAGTTATCAATCTTGGGAATAAAACCGCAGTAATGCTGTACGTATATGCAGCACCTGTACCAATTGCCACTAAGGTATTCATCTCGGCTGAAAAATGTTTTAAATTATTCCAGGCAACTACGAAGAACCTCTTTC
>JAENZU010000263.1 GCA_016841125.1 Melioribacter sp.
GCTATATTTGCGATATATTAAACTGCCCAACCCAATAAACTAACAAAATTGTAAAATCTCATATACATTTGAATTGAATAGTTTGTATAAGCTGCGTTTAATTTTATTATTTTTCGCTTGACATACATCTCAATATGAGATATATTGATCTATGCATATCATTTCTCGAAAAAGATTATTGGAGTTCAGTGCAAAACATCCAAATTCTGATAAACCATCAGATAGATGGTATCGCATAATAAAACAAAGCAATTATAATTCGTTTCAGGAATT
The DNA here is from genome assembly GCA_016841125.1 of Melioribacter sp. Lineage (GTDB taxonomy): Bacteria > Bacteroidota > Ignavibacteria > Ignavibacteriales > Melioribacteraceae > JAENZU01. Next base: position 274 of record JAENZU010000263.1, read on the forward strand.
AAGGAAAACATTTCCCAAAGCGGATCAAATTGGAAAATTTATTGTATTTAATATTAGCGGTAACAAGTTTCGTTTAATTGCTTACATAGTTTTTTCATCAAAACAAGTTTATATTCGTCATATTTTAACACATCCAGAATATGATAAAGGTAAATGGAAGAAATAAAATGATAAAAGATAAAAATGAAATTCAAAAAGTTTTAATGGTTTGGCCAACGGTATCCAAGGTTGTTTCAACAATCCACACTGAAAGACAATACAATCGAGCGATAAAAATGATTGATCAACTAATAGATGACGTTAATGAAAAAAGTGATCCGGTCAAAGAATCATTGATTGATATTCTCGGCACGTTAATTAGAGATTATGAAGATAGAAATATTGAAGAACCCAACGGAGATCCGATTGGAGTCTTAAAATATTTATTAGAAGAACACGAACTGACACAAAATGACTTGAAGGAAATTGGCAGTCAAGGCGTTGTTTCAGAAATACTTAACAGAAAAAGACAACTAAATTTAAGGCAAGTAGCAGCACTCAGCAAAAGATTTTCTGTCTCTCCGTCTGTCTTTATTGAAATTGATTAACATCAAAGAAAGTACTCGAAATTAACGAAAATCGATTTGAGTAATTTAAATTTATTGTTAAATTGAACGACTTTAGAAATAGGATGAAAAATTAAAAATTTATACTAATTAAATTAAAGGTTGTGAAATGAATACAGTTTATGATTTACTCAGCAAAAAGGGGAAACAAGTTTGGTCTGTAACTTCAGACACAAAAGTTTTTGATGCTCTCAAAATTATGGCAGATAAAAATGTAGGGGCGTTATTAGTTATTGACGATGGTAATGTAGTCGGTATTTTTTCCGAAAGGGATTATGCCCGCAAAGTAGTCTTGAAAGGGTTTACCTCCAAAGAAGTGGATGTTGCATCAATCATGTCCACAAAAGTACTTTATGTAACCACCGAAAGAAGAGTGGACGAATGTATGGCGCTTATGATCGAGAAAAAAGTTCGTCACCTTCCAGTATTCAAAGATAAAGAATTAGTTGGGGTAATATCCATCGGCGATGTTGTTAATGCATTGCTTGATCATAAAAACTTTATGCTTGATCAGCTTGAATCATATATTACAGGCAGAAGTTAATCAACAAGAAGTATTTTAGGAAAGTGGCGGACAAATTAATTTAAAGAGGCTGCCTCAGAAGCTTGCTTTGGCATTAAATTCTAGCCGGGGACAGCACTTCTCCAAACCGTTTCACTTATGCGTATTTGGCGAAACGGTTTGAGGTACTTTTAAGACTGCCTCTTTTGATATCCGAAATTATAATTATCGTACAAGGTAAGGAATTATAATTTTACCTCTATCTTCTCCGGTAACTGCATTTGTTAATTCATAAATAAAATCAACTCTTCCGGCATCGCTGTCAACTTTTTCGAAATATAGAAAACCCGAAACTATACCGTCTTTATCCAGAACTCCTTGAGGCAGTGCTTTGAATCGCATATTTAGTGTGGGCAAATCGACATTTATTCTTTCCCAGGTATAATATTTACGAACATAATCGTTATCTAATTTCTATTCATCAGTCCAAAAGGGAAAACTCGGATAAACCGTACTATAAAGTGGATAAATGAAAAACTTTTCTAAATCATAGAAAGGATTTTCAATTTTAACAATTTTTTCATCAAAAATTAGTTTGTCGATAGACCCTTCCATTTTGTATAAGGGAAGAGCGGAATATACTCTGCCGTCTTTACTTTTAATTGAAAAATTAGAATAGTCAACTGCAATGGGTGTATCTCCATTATTATTAATTGTTACACGCATTGGAGTGACATACGCGGGAACATCTTTATCTCCTTCCCACATGTCGGAACCTACGGTAATTTTAATGTCATTCATATCAACTTCTTCAATTTCTAAAGATTCGGGAGTATACTTGTAGTCCCCTACCGGCGTGAGATCGGTTTAGGTTTGTGCTTCAGATAATGATGCACCAAATAAAAATATAAAAATGAACATGAAGCATATTTGCTTAAAATTATTTTTCATTGTTAAATCTCCAAATTGTTATACGTATCCGTAAATAATAAAATCTTGTTAATAAGCAGTGAAATTAAAGTTTTGACCGATAATATCATCTCCCTCAAAGAAATGTTTATAATTAGTTGTTTTTACAGTTTTGGTTAAGTGAGAAAAGATTTAGCTTTATATAAAAACTAAAAAAATGGATTTAATGAAAATTTTTGTTCAAATATTAATGGCCGTAAGTTCAGCAAAAATTCAAAATTATATTCTTTCTCCGGATTTTGCTAAAATAGATTTTTGAACTGTTTTATAAATTTCTCCGCATATTATCACGAAAAACCACCCGGCAATTATTATAATCCAATTTTCAACACTCAAATTGACAGTATGAAACGGCTGATTCAAAAAACCAATATAAATTACTGTTAAAGTAAGTCCGATGGTTACTAAGTTGCCGAGTATCAACGGTTTATTCGAAAAGAACCCGAGGTGGAATGATGTGTCCATCAGAGAACGGCAATTAAAACTGTTTGCGAGTCTTGCAAATATAAGAGCAGCAAAGTACATTGTCATTGCGTGCCTTTGATCAAATCCGTTATTAAGTACAACAACATAAATTAGTATTGTTGCAAAAGCCGTCCATAAACTTGTAGCAGTTATTAAAACAAGAGCCGGTTTATTCAAAATTCCTTCTTTAACATTTCTGGGTTTTACTTTCATAATATCCGGTTCGGGCGGTTCAACACTTAGAGTAATTGCAATGATTCCATCCATTATAAAATTTATGAACAGAATTTGCACTGCGATCAGCGGAATTGGAAGTCCCCAAAATAAAGCAAAGACGAGACCGATAACTGTGCCCATGTTGCCACCCAGCAAATAAACTAAATACTTTCGGATATTTTCAAAAATGCTTCTTCCCTCTTCAACCGCCGAAACGATAGAGGCAAAATTATCATCAGTCAGTATCATGTCTGCAGCTTCACGGCTAACATCCGTTCCTTTAATTCCCATGGCAATGCCAATATCCGATTTTTTTAGAGAGGGAGCGTCATTTACACCGTCTCCGGTCATTGCAACAATATTCCCTCTGTGCATCAAAGCTTCAACTATTTTCATTTTGTGAGAGGGTGATATGCGGGCAAATACTTCTGTTTTATCTACTATCCTTTCGAATTCCTCATCGTTTATATCCTCTAGTTCGGACCCTTCGAGAGCATTACCTTCCTTCAGAATTCCAAGCTCTTTTGCAACGGCAATAGCAGTAACCTTATGATCGCCGGTAATCATAATTGGTTTAATTCCTGCTGATTCACATTTTTGTATTGCCTCTTTTGCCTCTTCTCTCGGCGGGTCAATCATCCCGAAAAAACCAAGAAATGTTAAGCCCCTCTCCAGAGAATTAATATCATAATTTTCATCAAATTCTTTGAAACCTATTGCAAGAAGTCTGAGGGCTTCTTTCCCGAATGAATCTGCGACCTCATAAATTCTTTTTTTATCTTCATCGGATATTTCTTCAACTCCATTTTCAGTAAAGTGATGCGAACATGATTCAATAATTATTTCAGGAGCTCCTTTACTAACGGCAAAATAACTGTTTTCCCCACGATGAATCGTACTCATTCTTTTCGTTTCGGATGAAAATGGGATCTCATCTTCGCGTTGAAATTTCTTTTGTAATTCATCTACATTTAGATTTGCCTTTGCAGCGGCAACGATTAATGCACCCTCAGTCGGATCTCCCAGGATTTTCCACTTGTCATCCTTTTTAGTCAATTTTGAATCATTGCATAGTGACCCCATTACCAGTAATTTCTTTAGTGCTGTATCATCAGATAAATTTGGAGAACCCTCGTCGGTCGTTATCTTTCCATCAGGAGAATATCCGGAACCTGAAACATTATACTCGGATCCGGCTACAAAGATTTTTCTGACGGTCATTTCATCTTTTGTTAGAGTCCCTGTTTTATCGGAACAAATAATATTTGTGGAACCAAGCGTTTCTACCGCTGGCAGTTTGCGTATAAGAGCTTTTCTCTTTACCATTCTTTTTACACCGAGCGCCAGGCTTATTGTTACAACTGCCGGAAGAGCTTCGGGTATTACGGCAACAGCAAGAGCAACTCTCCATATAAACATTTCGAGAAGTTCATCACCTTTGTAAATTCCAAATAACCCCATCAGTGTTGCGATAATTATTGCAAAGACTCCCAATCTCTTACCTAGATCGTCAAGGTTATTTTGAAGGGGAGTTTTCCTGCCCTCGGTATCATGAAGCATTTGTGCGATTTTCCCGAATTCAGTATCCATTCCGGTTCCTACAACAACCGCTTTGCCTCTGCCGAATGAAACGGCAGTACCGGAATAAACCATATTTATTTTATCGCCCAGGGGTGCCTTTTCAATTTTCAACTGATCCGAAATTTTATCTATCGGAGTTGATTCACCCGTTAGTGCAGCTTCATCAGTCTTTAAGTTATTTGATTCCAGAATTCTGCAGTCGGCTGGAACCTTGTCGCCGGTTTTAAGTAATATGATATCACCTGGAACTAACTCATGTGCGGGAATCTGAGAATCTTTTCCATCCCTAATAACACTGGAATGCGGAGCCGCCATTTTACGAAGCGAGTCAATTGCTTTCCCTGCGTGAAATTCCTGTACAAAACCCAATATACCTGCAAGTATAACAATAATTATTATTGCTATCGCTTCAAGTCCCTCTCCAATTGAAAGTGAAATTACTGCGGCAATAATTAAAACGACGATTAGAATACTTTTGAATTGTTCAAGAAGCTGAAAGATCCAATGTTCTTTTTTCTCCGCTTCAATTTCATTTTTCCCGTATTTTTCTAATCTATCTGCTGCCTCATTCTCGGAGATTCCTTCGTAGGAGGAAACTAACTTTTCAAGTATCGATTCCTTGTTTAATATGTGCCAATGAGTTTTTGAATCCATATAAGAGTTCTGAATAATAATTTTCAAAGTTAATTAAAAAAATGAAAAATCAATAATAATGTTTAAAAGAGTAGAGGGCAAAAATATTGCTTCCAAATTGCAGGTATTAATTGCATCCGACTTTAGCAAGAAATGATACAGCGGAATCTAGAAACTCATATTCCGTTGGACTATTATTTTTGATAGCGTTAAGTTAGGTTTACAATTTTAGAATAGACTCTTCCCCCTTTATCCGTAACCTTCACTGTAATGGTTTTTATGTTTGAACTCGGCTTTGCGTAGAACATGTGATTGTTTTTTAACGGCTCTACCCAAGGATGTTTCGCCGGCAGAGATTCTCCTTTCTGAAGTTTCACTGAAAGCGGATCGAATGAAGCCG
>JAENZU010000264.1 GCA_016841125.1 Melioribacter sp.
AAAGTAAAATTCTAGCGTGCGAAGGGAGTACTATCAGAAATGTTAACGTTCAGGTACCGCAGTACTTCTGCCAATTAGTAAATTGAATTATGAATTTATTAACGTCTTGCTTGTAATAAACTTTACCGTCTGTCTTTCCGTCCAGATCATCCCAGAATGGTGCGATGAATTCGTTCGGCAAATCAGAATCGGGAATACCGTAATTAGAAAAGTTATTACTTGCTATAGGTGCAAAAGTCAGCATTCCGTTTGAAGAAACGAATACCTCTGTTTTAGGGTTATCATAAAATTTAAAATTAAAACCTAATGCGAGAGGTCCGGCATAACCTTCATCTTTTGGATTAAATGAACCGGTCGCAATCCAGTTCGTTATTTCGGTTCCGGTGGTAGATATATCTTCCCAGATATAAGCCGGACCGTTTGGTTCGTTACTGTCAATCCATTCGTATCCAAATAAATCCGGACCGCCGGAGCCTTTAACGGAACCATGATTGTTTAAATTCGGATTTTCTTTACTATTATTTACAGTTTCAGTTTCATTCGGTAAACCTAAAATTTTAACAACAGCCTCTCCCGGGAAAGTATTGTTGATCATTTCAACACTGTATTCCAATGTGGAATTAGTAGCTGATGAGTTAGAGATCATTATAGAATCACTGGTTGTTGTATTAGGATAAAGATTACAATGCATACTTGTTTGATCAACTGCTATTACAGGAGGATCGAAAGTAGTACCTACCGTAACGTTTGACATTGGTGATGCATTGTTCCAGATATCCAATGCTTTGACAGCAACGTAATAATCGGTAGTAAAATCGAGTCCTGAAATAACATATGATTTAGGAACTCCTGCGGAATCTGATTGTCCTGTCATCACGAACTGCGGTGCATTATTAAAATCATTATCATTATTGATCATAGTTGTTGAATAACGGATATCGTAAGTTGTTACTCCTCCGAATGTTGAATCGTAAGGGGAAGTCCAATTTAATGTAATCCCATTTGAAGTCACGTCACCGACGGCAAGATCAACAACCGGTTCGGGGGGAGTATTGTCGGGCGGTATTTGTTTTTTAGTGCCAAGTGAGGGATCTCCCATCAAGTTATACATTTCCAAGTATCGCATAATATCCGAACCGGCGGTGACCGTTCCGCCGTAGTGATTTACTAACCCAATTTTACCCTGATTGAACATCGGAGTAGTTTTAGTTATTCCGTCAACAAACATCGCTTTGAATATTTCTTTTTCGAGAACATCATCTTCATCCCAATAAGAATTTACTGATGAACCCCAAAAAGCAGATGCTGCATTTTCTTCTCTTATCCAGGTTTCGCCGAAACATTCGGCCAAATGGTATGAACCTGTGATACAAGCAAAAGAATAAACAAACGGGTAAACGGTATTTGTAAGTGCTGATACTTGAGCTTGACTTAACTGCGGTCCGTCTGCCCAGTAAGTTGTTGCGCCGTGTCCGCTGTAAATAGCAAATTGCTGATTGTCATTTAAGGCATCAATCAGTTGTGCTGTTGTGGCGTTATAAGTAACTGTGTAAAGTTTAAGATTTGTATATCCGTCGGGATCAAAATAATTGTTAATCACATAATTATGAGTTCCTTCGGTAATGGAATAATTATCGGTGGAAGACATAAAGCAATTCTTTTTGTCTAAAGTTCCGATGTAATTTTCCATATAAATTGTTTTGTTAATTATGTTGTCAAGTTCAGTTGTGGTCGTTACTGAAAATCTCCCTGCAAATACATCTGCAAAGTAGTCAGTTCCATCAAGCAGGCAGTAAATCCAATCCGTATTCGGTGAACCATTTCCGCTGCCGCTTATAGCCGGAATTTTATCAACGTCCCCAACAAATAAAACAAACTCAGGTCTGGTGACTGGGTTGTCATATAATCCCTGTAGATAACTTTTAATTGCAGTCGAGGTCGTTCCGGTTTCGTTTGTTGTGTAAACTGCAACATCAAATCCCAAACCTGTTTTATGTGTAATGAATTGGCTTAATGTAGATTCGTATTCCGGTGCGGTTATAATCACGTAATTGGTTCCGGTAGTCGATTCCACCGATTTATAATTTATAAAAACACCGGTAAAGAAATCGTTGAAGGCGCCTGATACACTTAAACCTGACTCAATTTCTGGAATATCCAATTTTATACTTAACTGATTTGTTACAGTTAATAAATTAGCCGATGGATTATAGTTGAAAGGTCTGATTGTTACGGTAACTCCGGCAAATCCATGAATAATAAACGGATCCGAAACACTCACCAATTTATAATCATTATCTCCATTTCCGGAATAATAATCTCTATCAATTGAAAATGGTCTTTCAGAAAGATCACGAGATTTTTCCCACGGCATTTGGAACGGAAAAACTTTTGCATCTAAAACCGCTTCTGTAGTAAATGTATTTAATGTCAGCGGGTCTATTTTTAATTCACTAGTGGGGACCATTAAATTAAAAGAAATAATTGGGAGTGCAGGAAGTCCTGCGCGCGGTTCAACACCATAACCTGAAATTGAAAGATCAACAAATTGACCTTCATCATTTGAAACATATTTTGTTTCATAATCAGGTAAATTAAAATTAATAGTAATGTCGGTTCTGTTTTGAATCAGTTCAACACCATTTGGTGTTTTAGCAAAAATTGCCGTAGCTGTCAAAATGAGGAGCAATAAAGATAAGTAGTATCTGTTATCCATTTTGAGCCCTTACGTTATGAATTGATTGTTTGATTAATTTGAGAAACAAAAAAAAAAGTTAATTCTATCCGGATAAAAACACAAACATTTTTTAATTTGTAATTGAATATATTTGCAAATAAAACTAACCGTATAATTCAATGAATCAAAAAGAAAAAGATTTTTACATTAAGCTACGCAAAAAGATAAACCGATGGCTTGAAGAAAATTCAGGAAATAATAAATATGCTGATTATATTATGCTGGCGCCGGATCTCTTTTACCTGCTCGTTAAATTGAGTACGGATCCGGAAGTCCCCCGTTCAAAAAAAATAAAATTGATTGCAGTGATTGCATATTTTATTTCACCCATCGATCTGCTGCCGGAAGCATTTTTGGGTCCTCTCGGATTTGCAGATGATATCGCAGCCGCTGCTTATGTTTTGAATGATATTATAAATGATGTTGATCCGCAGATCGTTTTAAAGCATTGGGTGGGAGACTCCGATCTCCTCTACGATATAAAAACAATACTGGCTAATGCAGACAAATTTGTAGGCACCGGACTTTGGAAAAAAATAAGAGCTAAATTTTAATCCCGGATATAAAAATGAAAAAAATTATTGCCCCACTATTGATGATATTAATTATTATTTCCTGCGGCAGATTAAATGAAAACGAAAACTGGATAAGAGTTAATCAACTCGGGTATCTTCCCAATTCTATTAAAGTGGCTGTGTTCGGAAGTAAAGTATCTCTTTCAATAAAAGAATTTGAAGTAATTGATGCTGATAATAATGAAGTTATTTTTACATCCGAAGAGGTAAAACACTTTGGTGAATACGGACCATTTAAGACAACATTTCGTTTGGATTTCACGGGTTTCAATTCCGAAGGAGAGTTTTACATTTCGGCGGATGGAATTAGATCACAAAAATTTAAAATTTCAAATACTATTTATGATGGGACTGCAGATTATCTGCTCAACTACATGCGTCAGCAGCGCTGCGGTTTTAATCCTTTTCTGAAAGATTCATGTCACACTGATGACGGATTTATTATTTATCATCCCACTTTGGATTCAACTCACATCAACGTTACCGGCGGCTGGCACGATGCATCGGATTACCTGCAGTATGTTACAACTTCTGCAAATGCAGTCTATCAAATGCTGTTTGCATATGAGCAAAATCCGGAGTCATTTTCGGATGAATTTGATGCAGCAGGTTTGGAAGGTTCAAATGGAATTCCCGATATACTCGACGAAGCAAAATGGGGTTTGGATTGGCTAGTCAAAATGAATCCGAAAAAAGATTTTATATTCAATCAAATTGCGGATGATAGAGACCATCAGGGTTTCAGACTGCCGAACGAAGATTCTATCAGTTACGGTAAGGGTTTGGAGCGTCCTGTTTATTTTTGTACCGGTGAACCGCAGGGTGTATTCAAGCATCAATACCGTGCCGACGGCATTGCATCAACTGCAGCAAAATATGCTTCATCTTTCACTTTGGGTTCTAAGCTGTTGAAAGATTTTTATCCCGAGTTTAGTGAACAATTAAAACAGAAAGCAGATGATGCTTATAATTTTGGAAAGGAAAATCCGGGTGTTTGTCAAACTGCTCCCTGCAGGGCTCCATATTTTTATGAGGAAGATAATTATGTTGATGATATGGAATTGGCGGCAATTCAGTTATTCGAACAAACAGGTGAAAACAAATATATCAGCGACGCCGCACATTTTGGAACGAAAGAACCGGTCACACCTTGGATGGGGGCAGATACAGCCAATCATTATCAGTGGTATCCGTTTGTAAATCTTGGGCATTATAAATTAGCCGTAAATGTCGAGGGTCAGAATCACAAAAAATTTATAGAATTTTTACGCAGAGGAATCGACAGCGTTTATCAAAGGGGAAAAGATAATCCTTTCAATTTCGGGGTTCCGTTTATTTGGTGTTCAAATAATTTAGTTGCAGCGATGCTTACTCAATGCAGACTTTATAGTCAATTAACCGGCGATGATAAATACTCGGAAATGGAAGCGGCGCTTCGTGATTGGCTGTTCGGCTGCAATCCATGGGGTACCAGTATGATTGTCGGACTTCCAGAAAACGGCGATTTTCCCGAAGATTCTCACTCGGCATTTTCACATTTGTACAATTATCAGGTTTACGGAGGACTCGTGGATGGACCCGTTTATACGTCCATATTTAACAGATTAATTGGACTTCAAATCTATAACGGAGACGAATACGAGCAATTCCAATCGGATATAGCTGTTTATCACGATGATTGGGGAGATTACTCAACCAATGAACCAACAATGGATGGTACCGCAAGTTTAACCTATTATTTTTCTGCCTTGGAAAAATTGGGGAAAGAAAGTAATTTAACCTATTCACACGGGGCTTTAATTAGGGGTGATTCCACCAAACAAAATATTTTTTTAGTTTTTACCGGAGGCGATTTTGCTAACGGGTATCCTGAAATCAAATCAGCTTTGGATCAAAATAGTATTAAGGCTTCTTTTTTCTTTACGGGTGATTTTTATCGAAATCCCGATTTCACAAACTTAATTGAAGAATTGAAAAGTGACGGTAACTATTTGGGCGCTCATTCAGACAAACATTTACTTTATGCAGATTGGGATAATCGCGATTCAACTTTGGTTAATAAAATTGAATTCGAAAATGACTTAATAGCAAATTATCGTGAGATGGAGAAATTCGGGATCAACAAAGATGATGCGGAATTTTTTCTGCCCCCATTTGAATGGTACAATAAAAATATTTCAAATTGGACAAATCAACTCGGCTTTCATTTGATAAATTTTACACCGGGGACAATCTCGCACAAAGATTACACGATTCCATCAATGTCAAACTACTCTTCCTCTGATGAGATTTACAAAAATATTTTGGCTTATG
>JAENZU010000265.1 GCA_016841125.1 Melioribacter sp.
GCTCAACATCTCCGGTTAGTACTGTTGTATTATAACCGTGACAGTATAAAGCTTTTTCCAATTTGCTGGCGTCATCCCGCATATTAGTAAATATAATTGCAAGATGGTCCTTTTCTCTTTTTAGCAAATTATAAATAACAGTAATCTTTTCTTCGGAAGTGCACATGTACAATTTTTGATCGATCGAGTCTGCGGCTAATTTTTCGGGTTCAATCTCAACTTCAACCGGGTTATCTGTCCAGTATCTTGCAAGTCGCTTCACATTTGTGTCGATAGTAGCACTGAAAAACAGAGTTTGTCTTTTAACTTTGGGCGGAAAAGATTTAATAATTCTGCGCACATCCGGAATGAATCCCATATCAAGCATTCTATCTGCTTCATCTAGTACCAGTATTTGAACATCCCTAAAGTTGATCAATCTTTTATCTAGAAAATCAATTAAACGACCGGGTGTTGCAATAATTAAATGTATGCCGTCTGACTTCATCATATTAATTTGTTTTCTGTAATCCATTCCGCCAAATACGGTTCCTACTTTTAAATCAGTGTATTTAGATAAAAGTTCTGCATCCTTTGAAATCTGTAAAACTAATTCTCGTGTTGGTGCCAAAACCACAGCAAACGGGCTTCCGGGTTTAGGATTTTTATACTTTTCCTCTTTTAAAAATCGGCTGAAAATTGTGATTAAATAAGCAGCGGTTTTCCCCGTTCCGGTTTGAGCCTGTCCGACAGCATCTTTTTGCTTTAATGTGTTCTCCAGCAATTGCGCTTGAATCGGCGTACAGTAATCAAATTTTAAATCTTTAATTGCCTTTAGAATAGTATCGGGGATATCATATTCTGTGAATTTATGTTTATTGGATAATTCCCTTATATCCGCTAATTTTACTGATATTTTTTCTTCCTTAGTGGATATTTCAACATCATTTTTCACGCTTGGTTTTTCTTCCGGCTTCGCAATTTCATCAACACTATCCGGAAGATTTTTTTCGAATTTTTCAGTTTCAATAATTTCAGTTTCTTCTGTCTTAGGTTTCTTAAAAAGATTTATTATTTTACTTAACAACTTTATTTACTCCATGATTTATATTTAAATAGAAACTTAAAGATACGGATTTTCTTTGTATATACTTAATAAAATAGAATATTCAAAATTTCAAAAAAGACGCAAACGCATATGAAAACTAAAACCCTTGTAATTATTGCAACGCTCATTATTATTGGAAATATATATCCGCAAAAATTTAGATTTGTTGTTTTTGGAGACAGCCAGCTTCAAAACCCGGCAGAATTTGAGACAATAGTTAAAGATGCTGAGTTATTAAAACCCGATCTCTTTTTGCATGTTGGCGATATGATTCACGGTTATACTTACAATATAGATGTTGCACGACGGCAATGGAAAAAATTTAATAATCAAATAAAACCATTATCAGCAAAGTTTTTACCAACCCCAGGCAATCATGATGTAACAACAAAAGAAATTGAACCGGCATATATTGAAAACTGGGGGAAAGATAAACTCTACTATTCGTATAAAGTGGGAGTTAATAAATTTATAATTTTGAATCCATTTATTAATCAAGAATTTTACAAATTGCCGAAGAAAGAAATTGACTGGCTGTTACGTGAACTCAAATCTGATAAAGACGTAGAAAATATATTTATTTCAATACATGTTCCTCTCTATTTGAAAAATGACTCAACATGGAATTCTGTTCATCAGGAATTAATTAAGTACCCGGTTAGAGCTGTATTTACTGGACATAATCATATTTACGATTACCGCAATATAGACGGAATCGATTATTTCTGTTTGAACTCTTCAGGTAATTTAAGATCGGTTAATAATCATCTTGCCGGCGCATCACATCATTTTCTATTTGTAACTGTCGAGAATGATAAAATCGACTATGCGGTTATTTCAAACGGGGAATTTTTCGGTAAAGATGCCGTTAATCCCAATGAGCATAAAAGAGCAAAAGATTATTGGGAGGATAACAAAACTATAGCATTGAATAAAAATAACTCTGCCCGAATCGATACTACTCTTACTATTTCAATTCCCAATAATTCGGAAATTTCTAGAAAGTATTTTCTGGATTGGGAATATCAAAATGAAGATATCAAAATAAAACCTGCAAAAGAGATAGTAATTGTTGATTCTAAAAGTAAAAAAGAAATCAGCTTTGACGTAAGTCTCCCAACTAGTTTATCAAGGTTGACTCTTCCCCGTTTAAGAATTTCATCGGAATACATTACACTTAACAACTATAAAACTGAGAGTGAATATTTTGTTAATTTATTTTTCCCGCCCGAAATAGAAGCCTATCAAATTAATGATGAAATAATTCTTGACGGTACTATGAATGAAGCGGCGTGGGAAGTTCCGGGAATCAGCCAACTTTACATTGATTATAATTCAACTCCGGGAAGTAATAAAACAACAGTTAAAGTTTTCTACGATGATGAAAATCTATATATAGGTATTTTTGGTAAAGAACCCGAAACGGAAAAACTATCGGCATTTGCTCACGGTGAAATTCCTCTAGTATTTGGCGATGATGATTTTGAAATATTTTTTGATACCAATCGCGATCTTAAAACTTTTTATCGTTTGATGGTTAATCCGGTGGGCACCATTTTAAATAGTAGTCCTAAAGGACTTTTTTCATTCGACTTTTCGGTAAAAACATTCGTAGGAGATAATTATTGGAGCGCTGAATTCAAGATCCCTTTCGCTCAGCTAAATGAACAAAAACCCAACAGAAAAGATATATGGGGATTCAATGTTAGAAGACACCGCCAACAGTCGGACCCTAACCAGAGCGATTGGTCAATGATGCAGACTCATCCGCCGTACCAGCCAGAATACTTCGGCTTGCTGATTTTTAATTGATTAATTTTCTAAATGAATATTTATCAGACTGTAATTAATTACCGTTATCCGCTTTACATTCTGTATCCTAAGGGAAATAAAAGTGACTTTTGTAACTTAATACAGCATTAGCTTTTATTGTCCATTAATCCGAGATCAACTGCAAATTTATTTGCGAAATCTCTTATTTTTGCTGCCGTCTTAGTATCCTTAGAAGCACCTTCGTAGGTTTCTGCCATTTTCATTAATACTTCAAAATACATTATATTCAGATCACTAATTAACATCTCGGTAGTCCAGAGATCGATGGCTAAAGTTGTTTTATCTTTTTTATCCCAAAATGAAAGCAGCATAGCATTGGCTTCTTTTATGCCGTCAATACCGGAATCAGAAGCGGTCCAATTTATTGTATCAGGATAGTTTTGCTCATTTAAACTAATATTAATTTTTATTTCAGCATCTTTACTCAAAGTTAACCTCTCATTTCAATTTATTTATAGAATAACATTATAAACTATCAAGTTGATTCAAAATTATATTTAGGAAATTTATAACCTATTTAATAAATTTCTGAACTTTTGAATTCAATGACAAATTTTCAATGCAAATATTTCAATATATAAGAGATGCAGCCGATTTTCTTTGGGGACCGCAGATGCTTATTTTTATTCTCGGCAGCGGGATCTATTTTTCTCTCCGATTAAAAGGAATTCAATTTACAAAGTTTGCTTCAGCTTTAAGAGAATTTTCGAAATCAAATATTACCAGCGGCGATGGAAACATTACACCCTACCAGGCTCTCATGTCCGCACTTTCGGGAATGGTTGGCAACGGAAATATTGCCGGTGTAGCTACTGCAATTGTTATCGGAGGACCCGGCGCTGTTTTTTGGATGTGGGTTTCTGCAGTAATCGGGATGGCTACAATGTATTCCGAAACACTTCTTGGATTTAAATTTAGAAAGAAAGATGCTGATGGAACATTCCTCGGCGGTCCGATGGGATACATCAAATATGGTCTTGGCTGGAAGTGGTTTGCAATTGCTTTTGCCGCTGCAATGGGACTAAAAACTCTAATAGCCACTACATCAGTTCAATCAAACTCTATGTCTATTGCACTCCATAATGAATTTGGAATTCCTCAGATTATTTCTTGTATAATTATTGCTGTATTAACCTGGTTAGTAATAATTGGAGGAATAAAACAAATTGCTAAAACTACTCAATTTCTTTCACCGGTTATGACATTAATTTATATTGTCGGAGCCTTAATAGTATTAGTAATAAACTTTGATAAAATTGGAATGGCCCTAAACTCAATATTTTCATTTGCCTTTACAGCGCACAGCGCAGAGGGCGGATTTGCAGGTGCCACAGTTTTAATGGCTCTGCGTTACGGTGCAGCTCGCGGTGCTTATTCAAACGAAGCGGGTACCGGATCAGTTTCAATAATGCACGCAACGGCACAATCAGACAATCCGGTTAAACAATCATTAATTGCTATGCTCGGCGTATTCATCGATACAATTATAATCTGTACCTTAACTGCAATGGTAATTTTGACAACCGGGATTTGGACTGAAGGTCTGAACAGCCCAGCACTAGCCGCTGAAAGTTTTTCCAATGTTTTCGATTTCGGGAAAATACTTGTTTTAGCCTCATCATTATTATTCGGCTATTCAACACGTATAAGCTGGTCTTTTTACGGTGAGCAGTGCGCGTCTTTTATTTTCGGTGATAAAATAAAGGTCTATTACCGATGGGCGTTTTGTGCGGCAATACTGATAGGCGCAACATCTAATGCCGAAAATATTTGGAGCATGGGCGATTTATTAAATGGTATAACAGTAATAATAAATTTGATCGGAATACTGATGCTAAGTGGTGTAGTTGTAAGAACTACTAGAGAATATTTAAAAAATTGTGTTTTGATTAACCATAATGAATAAAATTATTTTTCTAAAAAAGATTTCCTAAATAGTTATATTAGAATAGGTCATTTTTATCTTTTGAGGATTCAATGAGTAATTTAGAATTATACTTTAATAAATTCAGGAATAATATTATTGGAATAGATAAAGATTTTTCTTCTCCCTACGGAAAAAAGAAAATTATTTATGCCGATTGGGTCGCAAGCGGACGACTTTACTCTCCAATTGAAAAAATAATTGTAGAAACATTCGGTCCATACGTCGGCAATACACATTCCGAATCTTCTGTTACCGGCACAACAATGACGAAAGCATATCATTATGCACATCACATTATAAAGCAGCATGTAAATGCGGCACCGGAAGATGTGATCATTACAGCCGGCTTCGGAATGACAGCCGTTGTTAATAAGTTTCAAAGAATTTTAGGACTGCGTGTTTGCGAACAACTCATCCCCTATTTGAATTTTCCCCTTTCTGAAAAACCTGTGGTATTCGTAACTCATATGGAACATCATTCAAATCATACATCCTGGTTAGAAACCATTGCCGATGTTGTTGTTATT
Organism: Melioribacter sp.; assembly: GCA_016841125.1. Taxonomy (GTDB): domain Bacteria; phylum Bacteroidota; class Ignavibacteria; order Ignavibacteriales; family Melioribacteraceae; genus JAENZU01. The sequence continues at coordinate 5,375 of JAENZU010000265.1, forward strand.
GAGCCGGATGAGAAGGTTTTAATTGACTTTAATAATTTCGAACATTTGTTAAAAAAGTATAATGACCGAAAACTAAAAATTGGTTCTTTCACTGCATCATCAAATGTGACAGGTATTAGAACTGATTATCATCTGATGGCAAAAATGATGCACAGGCACGATGGCTTGTGTTTTGTGGATTTTGCTGCATCCGCCCCTTATGTTTCTATTAATATGCATCCGGAGGATCCCGACGAAAAAC
>JAENZU010000266.1 GCA_016841125.1 Melioribacter sp.
ATAACCATTTCGGTTACCAAACTATTTGCTTTTGAGTCAACTGAGTTTACGAGAATCATCGAGTCCGGATTAAGTTTATGCAAGCAGTTGCCAATAAATTTATAAATATTTGGACCATATTTTTTTGAAACAAATTTATATGCAGTGTCAGCTAAAAATTTTAAATTATCTAAATTTTTGTTTGCTTTCTGTTCACTTTCGAGAATTTTTTTTTCGAATAATTTTTGGTCGGTTATATCTGTAATGATATCGACAAAGTATTCTGTCTTTAAATTAGGCGAGTTGATTGGCGAGGATTTTATTAAGTACCATTTACCATTTAATTTATCAAAATGGACAACTGTTTCAGTTTTTTTTGATATTCTAGCCTTTACATGAGGACAATATTCAATCGGCTTATTTGATCCATGCATGATTTCATGGCATTTTTTACCGATGATTTCACTTTTGGGAAAACCAAAATACTCAATACCTGCTTTATTTATTTCAACTATTTCAAAATTTTCATTTGTTTGGTAAACAATATCGTCTATTGAATCAAGTGTCTGCTTCCAACTTTCAGCGAATATGCCGCTATTGCTTTGGGCAAATTTCAATTCATCTTCAAGAATTTGAATACGTTTATTTAAACTCTCAATATTTTTATCGCCATTCTTCATAACCTAGCAACTTTAAATCCGAATCTTAGAATTTCTTAATCCTATTTGCGTCAATAAAAAAGTGGCTCACCAAAAAGATTAGAAATGGAATAGCTTAACTCATTATTGTTCTAATTTGCCAAGACACCACATTCGATAATTCTGTTTTTATTGCTTCAATAAAAAACGATTAAGTATTAAACTTTTATGATAACCTCTCCAGCTAAATAAAAAACGTTAATTCAACTTAATCTTTCTCAAAATATTTTCCCGCTCAGCCTGCTTTTGTCTCTCCAAAACAGTTAAAATTTCGATGGTATTTTTTTTTATAAAATAAATCAAATTGTAACCTTTGCAATAAAACTCTCTAACTTGATTTACAGGGAATACTGCAATCTTTTTACCTATTCCCGGATTATCAGAAAATTGTTCTGCTGCTGCAATGATTTCTTCAAATAAGTTTTCCGCTTTTTCAGATTGTTGATCAAACATATTTTTTGCTATTTCAATCATTTGAATCATTGCTTCTTTCGTCCATAAAACTTTCATCGCTCGTTCGAAGACTTTAACTTCAATATTTCACTCCGAAGCTGTTCTGTAGTGTAAACATTCCCCTCTTCAGAATTGGAAATCCCACGCAGAAGAGAATCGATAAAATATTTTGAATCCTGTAAATCATCAAACTCCTCGGGAGAAATTAGTACTGCGGCAGGCTTTCCGTTTTGAGTAATTATCAGCTTTTTGCCGCCAGAATTTAATTCCTTTAAGTATTTAGCTATTCCGGCCTTAAATATTCCAACCGGAACAATGTCTTTTGAAATAGAGATTTTTTTCATGTGGTCCTATTTTATGATATGAATTATGGTCGGAATATAAGTCTTAATTACGTCATTGTCAAATAATAAAAGACGAAAAGCATGAGTTTAAAATAAATAGATTTTTATTTTGTTTATTTTTAAGATCGCTGCCAAAATTGATTGAGTTTTACAATGTATTTCAACGTTGATCAATAGCTTATTTTAATCAAAGTTTTTGATGATTAAATCCCTTCATTACCTTTCTTGATTTTTTCTTTTGATTTTATTCTTTAATCTATCTAAAATTTTTCTTGCCCATAAAAACTCTGTTGCTAAAATTGACAATCCCAACGGAATAATAATAAATGCGGGACCGGGAAGCACAATCAATAATACACCAAAACCCAATACGGTAAATCCTATAACCGCAACTATCAGCTTTTTTACTTTTTTTATTGAATTTCTCATAAGGTTAACTTTTTATTTCTATTTAGATAATTATTAGAATTTGGCTTCGAAAAAAGATATTTTATACACTAAAAGCTTTTCATTCCACGTTAATTGGGTCTTATTGATGAAATATATTTTTGCAATCTTTGTAGTATCACATATATTATTAGTCGCGCAAGAGAAGAAAGAGTTAATTGTGGGTCCGTTTAATTCACCGCAGGAAGTTACAGTTTCATGCATGTCATGTCACGAGGAAATTGCCGAACAAATAATGTCCACCCGGCATTGGAAATGGGAAGGTAATGAATTTGAAAAAAACGGGAAAACGATGAAACTCGGGAAGAGAAATCTGATTAACAATTTCTGTATTGGAATTTCTTCAAATGAACCACGCTGTACTAGCTGCCACATTGGTTATGGTTGGAAGGACGATTCTTTTGATTTTTCAAATCCGGAAAATATAGATTGCTTAATTTGTCACGCCGATACAAAATTCTATTCAAAATCACCAACTGGTGCAGGGATGCCGGATGCAAATGTGGATCTGGTAATAGCTGCTCGAAGTGTAAGAATGCCGAAAAGAGATAATTGCGGAATCTGCCATTTCGACGGCGGCGGCGGAGCCGGAGTTAATCATGGTGATTTGGATAATAGCCTATACTTCCCTTCTGCCGATCTTGACATTCATATGGGCGGATTCAATTTTTCATGTGTCAAATGCCATAGAACAGAGGATCATCAAATTTCAGGTGCAAGTCATGGTTCAATGGCTGAAGGATCAAATCGTATTTACTGTACTGATTGTCATGATGAAGAAGTTCACAAAAAAAGTATACTGAATAAACATATTGCTTCTATTGCATGTGAAACATGTCACATTCCCGCATTTGCAAGGGAGCTGCCTACAAAAGTTTGGTGGGACTGGTCAACCGCCGGTCAAAATAGAAAAGTTGACATTGATGAATTCGGCAAAGAAACTTATGATAATAAGAAAGGTGATTTTGTTTGGGAAAAGAATGTTGTTCCAACCTATGTTTGGTATGATGGTACAAGAGATTATTACTTATTAGGTGGTACTGTTAATCCGGATGAAATTGTAAAACTTAATGGCGTTAATGGAACAATTGAAAATAAAGACGCAAAAATTACACCCTTTAAAGTAATGCGTGGAAAACAACCCTATGATACCGTAAACAAGTATTTGATAGTACCTAATTTATTTGGAAACAAAGGCTACTGGAATACATTCGATTGGAATCAATCTGCAGAAATTGGAATGAAAAGTGTAAATCTTAATTTTTCCGGAAAGCTGGATTTTATCGAAACGGAAATGTATTGGCCGATCAATCACATGGTTGCACCTGCCGATAAAGCCCTCACTTGTTCCGGCTGCCATGGGAGAAGTGAAAACAAAAGACTTGACTGGGAAAAGCTTGGGTACCCGAAAAATCCAATGATCAGTAAAGGTAGAGTTGAAAATAATTTCTTTAAATAGTATCGAGTATTAAGACACAAGTATCAAGACATGATTATCAAGATAGTAGGATTAGAGGTATGATGTCCAAAAATTAATTTCAATATTAGGGACTGATCTTTCCCCAGAATTAATATGTATCAGCAACAATTCTGATCACATATTTTATCTTTAACCAATGACTATAAAATATTTAATTTTTATTTCTCACCATATACATCATTCCACCACTGCGGTTGATCTTTTAAATACTTATCAAAATATGAGATTATTGTTTTGGTCCATTTTTTACGTTTAGTGTATTCCATAATATGGTGATCCAATTCAGGAATGGTTATCAGCGTAACATCTTTGTTAAGTATTTTTAACGCGGCAAACATTTGGTAGCTTTCCCCCGTCGGTACATTTGTGTCTGATGCTCCATGCAGCAGAAGTAAAGGAGTCGTAATCTTATCGGCATTATAAATAGGACTCTTATCAACATAAATATCTTTTCTATTCCATGGATAACTATCTGCAGTGGCAACTGTGCTGTAAACCATTCCCCAATAACCCGCACCCCAATAGCTTGTGAGCGCGCTAATTCCGGCATGAGAAACAGCCGCGGCAAATATGTCGGTTTTAGTTATCAAGTTCATTGTCATAAATCCTCCGTAAGATGCACCAATACATCCAAGTCTTTTTGAATCCACAAACGGGTGCGCCTTTAAAAATTCTTCCGTTCCTTTAATAATGTCTTTTGCAGTTTCCTCACCCCAATCATTTACATGAAACGCAGAAAATCTCTGACCAAAACCGGTAGCTCCGCGCGGCTGCAATACATAAACAATATAACCGTTTGCAGCCCAAATATTTTTGGGATACCTGCCTTCAAACTCACGGGTAACAGGACTCGTACCTGCATAATAATAAACAATTGCGGGATACATTTTCGCTTTGTCGAAATCGGGCGGATAATAAACTCTGCCTAAAATGTTTGTGCCGTCAACCGTGGCAAAACTGAAATCTTTAACATCTCCCATTTTGATATTTTTATAATTCGGATCAACATCTTTGAGCAGTTCAACATCATTCGTTTTCATATTATAAGTATAAACTTTTTCATGAGTGTTGGAACTGGAACCGGAAAATACAGCATAACTTGAATTATTCGAAAATTTAATATTATGAACGTATTCAACTTTTAAATCTACTTTTGCAAAGTTTTTTGACTTCAAATCAAAACTATATAACTGCCTGTAGGACCGGTCGGTTGTAACAAAATATATTTTACTGGAATTCTTATCCCAAAATGCGCTTTCAATTTTAGGATTAAAATCTTTTGTAATTGCTTCAACTTTTCCGGAAGCGATGTCATACAAGTAAGCTTGAGTGTCGTAATCATTGGGAATTTGATCTTCGGGAATACTCATTCCGATTGAGCCGAAAGAGGAAGGACCAGCCATTACCAATAGTTTTTTTGAATCGGGTGAGAACTGGCAGCTGCCGCCAAATTTAATTGAAAATAACGAGTCGGCATTCATATTTTCCAAATTGAGAACGTAATACTCAGTCTCTTCAAAAGGTCTCTCATCAAATGAGGTTTTGCCCATTGTGAAAACCAGCTTTTTCGCATCTGAGGTTATTGACTGGAATCCTGTTGACAATTCACCGGCGGTTAATCTGCTGCGGCTGCGGTCAAATAAATTTAATTTGTGGATATAACTTTTAGAAGTGGAACCAGGCACTCTATCCTGCGGCTTATCAAAAATTGTAATATCCGTATCAGTTGGTTTTTCTGTTTCATAAACTGAATAAATTATACTTTGCCCATCGGGTGACCACACAAATCCGCCTAAGTTTTCTATGTCTTCCATTACGGGTTCTGAAGTACCTTTATCTAAATCTGTAATCCACAATGTGGATCCGCTGGTTCCCGAAGTTCTGAATCCATATTTTTTACCTTCGGGACCCCAATCGGGGGTTAGCTTTTTTGCCTCACCTCTTAATGATTGTAAAAGCTTGCCTGATTCGGTCAAATAAAATTCAGTCCATTTTTCATCTGCGTCTTTTGCTTTATTCCTTTTTGAAATTTCAATTGCGGCAACTTCACCATCAGCGGATATCGATACATTATCAATTTTAGGATTATCTAAAAGATCTTTCACGGAGGTGAAATATTCCGGCAAACTTGAAACTTTCAGATCATTCTTGGTGAACGGAGCATCTACGGTTAGTTCCGCATTTTTATTCCAATCTGATTTAGAATTT
>JAENZU010000267.1 GCA_016841125.1 Melioribacter sp.
GACTGGCATCCGGCTGATCATCGTAATAATAACCACTACCAGGGTTTTTTGTAAAGTTGTAAGAACCGGTAACTGAGATGTTCATATTCAGCGCTTTAATTTTTGCGGTTCTTATGCTGAACTCCAAACCCTTACTGAAATATTTGCCAATGTTTGCATCCTTGCTGTAAGATGTAACATAAAATACTTGAGGTGACCCGCCTGCTGAAGTTTCGAAAAATACGGGGATTTCCAAACCGACCGGCTGCCCGGTTCTTTCTCTATAATATGCGGTTAATGTGGTTCCGATAGTGTTAAACATTTTTTGATCGAAAGAAACTTCGTATTGCGTTTCTTTGTATCCCTGTAAATTTTCAACAGTTTTATCCTGTGTAAAATAATATGTTGTGCTGTCGGCAGGATTTCTCCATTTTTCAACATCCGGTTCAGGATATATTCTGCTTATCGGCGGAGATTTAGAAGTTCTTCCCGCGCTTAATCGAATTTGATTATTCTCCGATAAATAAAGCATTAAACTGATACGCGGGTTGAAGAATGTTCCCTGTTTCGAGTCAACAAGTTCGCCGTCTCCCCAAAGTCCGCTTATATTAAAGCTATTCGGACTGTACATATCATATCTGAATCCAAACATAAGGCTGTAATCAACTAAAAAGTTGCCTGTGATTTTATCTTCGGCAAATATGCTGAAGAGAAGCTGACCGGGAATGGCATCAAATTTTCTAGGCTTACGAGGTGAGTCAGGACCGTAATAACTATAAAGTGTGTCGATAATAATTCCGTCACCCGTATTAGCATCATATTCGGCATCGGCACCGAACATTAATTTGTGTATAAGATCGCCCGTGAAGAAGACTTCGCTCCAATCAAGTTTTCCGCCGACAGTCCATTCCAATCCCTTATTTTCCAAGACACCTAAGTACGCTGCTACAGTATCTCCATTTGGGAGTACTCTTAAATCGGACTGAACTAATTTAGATTTTCTGGAGTTGATCCGGTTCATATTAATGTAGGCTGAATATTCTAGATTCGAAACGTTTCCGCTCGGGTTAAAAATGCCCCAAGTGTTAAGCCCTATTTTATAACCGCGGTTGTAATTTTTAGTTTGACTGAAATCCCCTTTCGGCTCTTCTTCATCTTTTATTAATTGTCCGCTCAATTTGTAATTGGAATTTAGTGTCCCTCCCCAAGCAATATCTGTAAGGATAACTTGTCCGGTGTATCGCGTATATTCATCACCAGTTAAACGAATATCTCTTTCGGATCTGGCAACATTGAAATTATAGTTCACCGCATTAAGGTCTGATAATTTTACCCCGCCGCCGAAGTTTGCTTCGCTGGTGTTAGGATTATTTTTTACTTTCAGCCTGTTCGGTGCACTGCCAACTTTTGTATTTATCTCAATTACACCCGAAGTAAAGTCTCCGTATTTTACAGATGGCAAGCCTCTAATTACTTCAATTGTTTCAATATTATCGGCTGGGATCTCTCTTAAATCTGTACCTCTGCCGATAGTACCTTCTCCGAACTTAGCTCCGGTAAGACTGTAAAATTGCAAGTTTGCATTGTTAGACTGAGGTACACCATCAACAATTATCTTTGTACCGAAAGCGGAAAGAGGGTCATCAACGTCGCCGCGTATTGCAACTTGGCTTGTTTTATTGAGACCCGGGTTATCTGTTTTTTGAACTCCGGGAACAAGATCGAGAACATCCCCCAAACTGGTTGCCTGGTAATGTTCAATTTCGCCGCTATTGATTTTTGTGGTTGTATTTACTTCAGCCGGCAGCAGTTCCGAAGTACCAATAACTTGAATACCGCCAATCTGAAATGATTCAGGTTCAAGTTTAATAATTAATTCAACAATTTTACCCGCAACAACATTCACCTTCATTTCCTGCGGTTTGTATCCGACAAAAGATACTTTAAATGTATATTCACCCGGTTTTAAATTATTCAGTTCAAATTTGCCTTCGTAATTGGTTGCACAACCTAGCCTGTTTTCCATAAGAATAATATTTGCGCATATAAGCGGCTTCCCTTTTTCATCGGTCACTTTACCAATTATACTTCCGGTTTTCTTGTTTAATGTCTGAAGCGGAGCCAGTACAATATTATTAGAATTTATAAGCGTATAACCTATTCCGTGCGGATTTAATAACTCTTTTAATATCTCACCCAATTCTTCATCGTCGGCATCAACTGAAATTGAATTTATGTTTCCTATTTTTCCATCATAGACGAAAAGAGCACCGCTCAAAACTTCGAGCAGGTCTAAAACTTCTTTCAGCTTTACATCTTTGAATTGAACTGTGAATTTTCTTTTGAATAGATCCGTGGCAACTCTTTTCTGGGAATCTTGTTCAATTGAATTATTTGAGAAGTTTGCAGCGTAGGAATAATTGGTTGGACTAGAATATTGAGACAATCCGGACGGAAGATCACTCTGTCCTTTAATCGTTAATAAAGTAGCGGCAGTCGCAAAGAAAAACAGTAAAAATCTTTTCATTTAGTCCTCATCAAATAATAATTTATTCGACGATTAAATAATTCCCCTTTCGTACAATGTTTACGTCCAGCGAAATTGAAAGGGCGAGAATTATTTCATTAAGTGAATCGGTTTTAAACACACCGGTTAAAGTTTTATCTATAATATTGGTATTTATTATTTTAGTCCGGATATCAAAATTTAATTCAATCTCCTGCAGCACATCTGCAAGCGGAGTTCTATTAAATGCCAACTTGTTTTGCCGCCAGGCAAGTATTTCAGAAGTATCAATTTTGGATAATTTCTCAAATCCACTTTTTTTATTGAACTTAACCATTTGACCACGGTCAATGTCAATAATTACATTCTCGATTGTGGAATTAAAAGTATGCACTTTCCCCTTTATTACAGCAACATCAATTTCGCCGGGTTTCCTATTGCGAATATTGAATTCTGTCCCGACAACTTCGGTAACAACATTTTCAACTGCAACTCTAAAAGGTTTTTGCATATTCTTCTCAATCACAAAATAAGCCTCACCTTCAAGAATAACTTCCCTGGTAATAGAATCAAAGTAGCGCGGGTAGGTTAATTTACTATCGGCGTTAAGATAAACTATCGATCCGTCAGCCAAGGGAATAACTGCTTTCTCCCCTTTTTTAGTTGAACGGATATATGTTTGAGAGGTGCTTTTTGATATCTGAGTATTTTCTATTAATCGGGGAGGTTCTCTCCTAAGGAAAACATGTATCAATCCAAAGAGAAGTAGTATAGCCGCAATCCTTACCAGCCAAAGACCAACTTTCTGATATTTTGAATCTTTAATTTGAATACTATTGAAATTATAAGAATTTACATCACGTTTGATTTCATTAAAAATTATTGAAGTTTGTTTATTAATACTGTCTTCAATATTTTCCCACATCTCATCGGCGTCTGGTGTATCGGGTGGTTCATCCTCGCCAAGTTTTTCCCACAAATGAATAAAGTCGGTGTATTTCTCTTTATTCGAATCTGACTCTTCCAGCCACTCGTTAAAAAATTCTGCCTCTTCGGTTGTTAATTTATTATTTGCAACCTTAACGAAGAAATGATTCTCGATATTTTTACTGAATAATTTCAAATTTAAAGGATAATTTTCATTTTATACATGTAATACACATGGGGGAGAAAAAAGTACTACTGCGAAAAGAATAATTATTCGAGATAGTGAGAAAGGTTGTTTCTTAGAAGTGATAAAGATTTGCTCATTTGATTTTTAACAGTCTGAATAGAAATATTGAGAATATCTGCAATTTCTTGATAATCGAAATCGTGATATCTACTCAAAATGAAAATAACACGGCATCTTTCAGGCAGAAGAATTATTGATTTTTGTAAATCGCTTAATAGAAATTTCATTTCACAATCGAGTTGAGGATTTTTGGCCAGTTGAATTAGTGGGTTTTCCTCATTAAACGAATCCATTCTTTTTTTGGACCGCGACACGTGATTAAGTGCTAGGTTGCGCGCAATACGATAAAGATAAGCCTTGGGCGAACCCGATTCATCAAGTTCTGACCTCTTTTCCCAAAATTTAATAAAAGTATCCTGCAGTAAATCTTTTGAAGCGGATATGTCGGCAGTGTACCGGAATAAAAAACGGAATATCGAGGGCTGCATCAAATAATAAAAATTCTTGAATGCCAGCCTATCTCCACACTTTATACCTCTAACTAACTCATCGATTGTGTTAGTTTGAGTTGTCATTATAATACTTATTTATCTTATTTCTTTTGACTATTTTAAATAAAAATTTTAATAGATGCACTAATTATTTTACTTTAATTGAATTTTGTTTTTTGTGTGACAGAATAGTTAATTTGCGTTTAACCATTAATAAGAAAGAGGTAGGAATGACTGAACTCCCAAAAAAGTTTCAAAGATTTACTGATGAATTTCCCAAAGTTGCAGATGCATATTCTAAACTTGGAGACGCAGTCCATAACGCCGGACCGCTCGATGATAAAACTAGAGCCCTTATTAAATTAGCTATTTCCACCGGTGCTAGAATGGAGGGTGCAGTTCATTCTCATACTCGTAAAGCGCTCGATGCCGGGCTTACAAAAGAAGAAATTAGACAAACCGTGTTATTGAGCCTTCCGACTATCGGACTGCCGAATATGATGGCTGCCATGACCTGGATTGACGATATTTTGGATGAGTTATAATTTAGCTGATGTACCGGGATTCATTTATTAAAAAAAATTCTATTGATGATCTAAATTCGACCATTGCGATTGGAAGGTTAACGGCGCTCTGGGGATTTAGTGAAGCCGCACTCGGGGGAATTCTGCATGCACTGCGAATTCCCTTCACCGGTTTATTTATTGGAGGCGCTGCGGTTATTTTTATTTCCCTGATCGCATTCTTTTCTGATAAACGCGGGGTGATTTTCCGGTCGACTTTAATTGTAATAATTGTAAAAGCAGCGGTTAGTCCTCATACACCTCTGACTGCATATTTCGCTGTTTTCTTACAAGGGATAATCGGTGAAGTGCTATTTGCGCCTAAAGGATTTAATAAAATTTCCGCCATTGCGCTTGGACTAATCACGATGCTTCTTTCCGCATTCCAAAAGATAATTGTACTGACTTTAGTATTTGGGAATACACTTTGGGATTCTATAGATCTGTTTGCTGATTTTGTGATAAAGCAGTTATCTTTTTTGGACTTGGATACTTCAATAAACTACAGCTATTTGCTGATAGGAGGATATGTTTTAATTCACTCCGCCGGCGGATTGTTGGCGGGAATCACAGCAGCATCAGCGCCCGCGTGGATTACAAATGCATTGAGCAAAGATAATTTCAGTTTGAGTGTAGATGAGAATTTCGAAAACCCTTCTCCGGGCAAAAAGTCAAAACGGAAATGGTGGCTTAAAAAATCGAATATTATTTTTTTCGCATTCGCATTTACTATGGTGATACTTTCTTTTATTAACCCGGATTGGAATGAAAATATTGCTTATAAAATATTGTTTATGACTGCCAGAGTGATTGTAATTTTATTTTTATGGTATGCATTCGTATCCCCTTTCTTATTTAAGGTTTTTAGAAAATACATTAACCGGAAAAAGAA
>JAENZU010000268.1:0-2462 GCA_016841125.1 Melioribacter sp.
GCTTTTCAACTCTGCAACTCCGCTTTCAGTACTCACTAAAAATCCGCCGGTCATTTCAACAGAAAGAACCCGGGTTTCCGCTGAAAATTCGCCAAACTTTAAAATGGTATCAAAAAAAGCGAGGTTGTTTATATTGATCAGAGCAACGCCAAAATCTGTTGCAATAAAAGCAGTATCGTTTCTTGTCACTATTTGGTTGATCTGCTTCCGGTTCATATTGGAGTTGGCTATATCAAGAATTTTCGAAAATGTTTTTGAAGCCGGGTTAAATACATTTATGACTCCGTTGCTTGTTCCGCACCAGACTTTACCTGATGAATCAACCGCAACCGATGTGAGCATGTTGTTGCTCAAACCTTCAGATTTGGTGTACTTCTCAAAAGTTTTGCTTTCAAAATTGTAGAAAAATAATCCTCCGATGCCTACTCCCCAAATGCCATTTTCAACAGGGACTATGTCTCTAACGTCATTCATATTTGTAAAATTCTGCCACTTGCCGATCTGCTGTGCGAAATTAAACGATGAAATTAATAGAAATAATATTGCAGCTATTTTGTAATTCATTAAAAGATCCTTTTAAATTGTCCTTCGGAAAAAGTAAAAATTAATCGATCGGTTTTGTCCTCATTTAATTTAACGGTTATATTTTGAAGTAAGCCGTTTTTAAAATCTTTATCAGTAAAATTATAATTTTTTTCGATTCCATAAAGTACAAAATAATTATCCCTATTTACACTTAGATTAAACAATAAATCATCCCGGGTATATACGATAGTATCATCAAAAGAAGATAAGTTGCAGCGTGAAAGTATCCCGATTTCAGAAATAAATCCAAGTTTATACATTAGATGATGACCAAAATCGAGCTGAAATATCGGGTATCCGTTAACTTTTGCAGGTGTTGTTATAAAAACAATACCCTCTGTTTTTTTTATTTCAGCTGTATAGGTTGTTTTGAACTCTGAAATTATTGAGTCGGCTTTGTGCGTTAATTCTACCCAGTTTAACTGGGAGAGCATTGTTGAAGCCGTATAACATAAAACAAAAATTAATACTAAAACTTTTCGCAGCACCTCCTTGAATTGGAACAGTACCACTGCTAAGAGAATTAAAAATGGTACAGACGGCAAATATAGATACCATTTCATAACAAGTCTTGAGGCAGGCATTAAAATAATCAACAGAAGCAGCATAAGAAAAATTACGGTTGTCCTTTCACTCTTTATTCGATAAATAAAAAAAGCAGCAGCCACGGCGGTAACTGAGCCGCCAATTAAAAATGGTATTGGATGAGATTTAAAGAGAATTTGAATTGTATCGGTAAAAAACGGAAAACTGAGCAGCCCGATAAAAATAGAAACATTTTTTACTATTCCGAAAATTGAAGTATCCGGATGTGTCCGGTCGGAAATGAGTACATTGTTATCAAATAGAAAATATCGAACAATTAGAAATAGAATGAGAAGGCTAGCAAAGGGTAATACATTCAGCAAGGACTTTTTGATTTTATTTTGGAGAATGAAATAGTCTGATATCAATAAACTAAAGGGAAGGCTGAACGACATTTCCTTTGATAAAAGGGATAGTAAAAAAAACAAGAATGCTAATGGATGGTGGGGCTGTTTCCTGATATAAAAAATTATTGTTAAGAAATATAGGGGCATAAGAAGCCGGTCAAATAAATCGGTATGCCATATAACCGCGAGGTCGTGAAGAGGAAAAAGCAAGAAAAAAAATCCGGCAGTTAATGAGATGAATTTATTATTCGGGTTTGAAAATAGCAGCATTGAGGAAAAGAGAAAAACTATAAATGCATTGAATCCGTGAAGCAAAGCATTAAAAATTCTATAATAAAAAATATTGTCACCGAAAAATAGCGTCAATATTCCGTTAAAGAAATTAACAACAGGACGGTAATAATCGGAATCGAATTCTTTCTTATCAAATGCATGAACAATATCGGAGGTGGAGTTTATTTGCGTCCGTTGAATAAAAGAAATTTCATCGCCGAAAAGAGTAACATTCAACGAGATTGAATAGGAGATCAAACCGGCAAATAAAAATAAAATAAGAAGTTGGTAATTCTTTAAAGAATTTAGTTTTGAAAGGAGCATACCCTACGCGCTGTTGTGCAGAAGCATTTTTTGCATCGCATCAACTTTAGGTGATGAAATAAAAAACTTTCCTAAATTAGAATCATCACCTCTCTTGCCGCCATGGTAATCTGAACCGCCGGATTCGAGAAGACAATATTGATTAACTATACCCCTATAAAACTTTGATTGATGAAGTTTGTGAGACGGGTGAATCACTTCAATGCCGTCAACACCCCCTTTTATAAGAGTCATCAAAACAGATTCCTTCATATTGCCAGGGTGGGCTATAAAGGAAAGCCCGCCAGCATCGGAAATTAACTTCAACGCCGAAGTCGCCGATACATGAATTTTTCTTTCGGATGCCGG
>JAENZU010000268.1:2472-5568 GCA_016841125.1 Melioribacter sp.
ATGCCGGAACATTATCGCCCACGTATTTATCGAAAGCAGCATAAAAAGTTGAGACCAATCCTAACTCCACCATTACTGTTGCAATGTGCGGACGCCCGAGAGCAGAGTTTTGAGCGAGATCCATTACATCGTCGATAGAAATTTGAAGTCCTAAATTTCTAAGTTTTTGGATGATTCTTTTAGCGCGATGATATCTTTCCTGCCGGAAGAAACTCAGGTATTTATTTAGTTCTTCATCGTGAATATTAATAAAATATCCAAGCAGATGAACTTCTCGGTCTTCAATATCCGTACTGATTTCAAGACCGGGTATTACTTCAATACCGATATCTTTCCCAAATTCAATTGCTTCGGAAATTCCGTTTATACTATCGTGATCCGTTATACTAATTATATCGAGCCCGGATTCTTTGGCTTTAGTAACTAATTCGAATGGGCTATATTTTCCATCCGAAAAATTTGTATGCATGTGGAGGTCGGCTCTGTGGGGCATGATTAGAAATATGTCTCCTTAAATTTTTCGTAATTCAATATTCTCAGTTTAGAGCCTTCAAGTTCTACCAGACCTTTTTTGGCAAATGAGTGCAATGTTCTCGAAATAGTTTCCCGGGAAGTTGCCGCCATGTTTGCTAAATCCTGCTGCAGCGGCAATTTTTCAATTTCAACAATTCCTTGTTTTATTTTACCAATGTCATCAGCGAGCTGCAGAATTACTGTGGCAACTTTTCCTTCCGCATCTTTTAGTGAAAGAGCTTTTATCTTTAAATCTGCATTGCGTAATCTTCTAGTCAGCTCACGCAGAAGTGAAATTGCTATCGCCGGATGCTGCGTAAGCAGATCGAGAAAATCGTTGCGCTGAATGATAAAAAGTTCTGAATCTTCAGTTGCTGTAACAGTTGCGGACCTTGTGAATCCGTCGAGGATAGCCATCTCACCAAAAAAATCAGAATCAGAGAGAATTGTTAGAATTACTTCTCTACCGTCATTGCTCGTCCGAGCTACTTTAACTTTTCCCTTAATTATTACAAATAGAGCTGAGCCCACTTCATCTTCAAGTAAAATTACATTATCCTTTTGATAGCTTTTTTTAGATCCTGTTTGAACAATCTTGTCAATAGTTTCTTTGTCTAATTCCGAAAAAATCGGAACGTAAAGAAGGATATCGGAGAGAGAATTCATAAATCCTCTATATTATTTGTGATTAGCATCACATTTATAAGAAAAATTGTGCGCTTTAGCAAGAAATTTCTAGAATATAAAGTTAAAGATATGAGTATTTAATCGGTTCACCAAAAAAGTTAACAATTTATTAAATTGAAAACTATATGGATTTTGCTTATTTTAAAAGTTAAAGTTTTTGACACTTACAGATTGGAGGAAATAAAATGGCAGTTAAAGTTGGTATTAATGGATTTGGAAGAATCGGCCGATTAGTATTCAGACGTGGATTGGAATTAGGGAATGTTGAATTTGTTGGGATCAATGATTTAACTGATGCGGCTACTTTAGCTCATCTTTTAAAATATGATTCAGTTCACGGAAAATTTAAAGGTCAGGTATCCGTTGAAGGCGACAGCATTGTTGTCGACGGAAAAAAAATTAAAATTACAGCCGAAAAAGATCCTGCAAACCTCAAATGGGGTGAAGTTGGTGCAGAAGTCGTTATCGAATCAACCGGTGTTTTCAGAACTCAAGAAGCCTGTTTAAGACATATTCAAGGCGGAGCTAAAAAAGTAATCTTAACTGTTCCTGCAAAAGGTGATATCGACGCAATGGTTGTATTAGGTGTAAACGATGAAGTCATTACAGGCGAAGAAAAAGTACTTTCGAATGCTTCCTGCACAACTAATTGTTTAGCCCCAATGGCAAAAGTATTGAACGATAGCTTTGGTATTGAAAAAGGATTCATGACAACTGTACATTCATACACAAATGATCAGAATGTTCTCGATCTTCCGCACAAAGATTTAAGAAGAGCAAGAGCTGCCGCAGTATCAATTATCCCAACAACCACTGGTGCCGCCAAAGCCGTAGGTAAAGTTATACCGGAATTAAAAGGTAAATTGGACGGATTCGCTTTACGTGTACCAACACCCGACGGCTCAATAACTGATTTGGTTGCAACTCTTAAAAAAGAAGTTACAATTGAAGAAGTTAATGCTGCAATGAAAGCCGCTGCTGAAGGTCCGATGAAAGGAATTCTTGAATATACCGAAGATCCTATTGTTTCCGCAGATATAGTTGGTAACTCCCATAGTTCTATTTTTGATGCACTATCTACAATGGTTAACGGTAATATGGTTAAAGTTGTTGGCTGGTACGATAACGAGTGGGGATATTCGTGCAGAGTTGTTGATCTGTTGCTGAAAGTTGCCAAATAATTATTGGTTAATATTTTATCTAAGGCGCAGTTTTTTCAGAAATGAAAACTGCGTCTTTTTTTATAAAACGGAGTTTGGAGGATTAAAATGAATAAGTTATCTATAGACAAAATTGATGTTAAAGGTAAGCGAGTGTTATGCCGCGTGGATTTCAACGTCCCGCTTGATGAAAATATGAATATTACCGATGATAATAGAATTACTGCCGCGCTTCCAACAATAACAAAGATAATTGCTGACGGCGGCAAACTAATACTTATGAGTCACCTCGGAAGACCCAAAGGAGAGGCTAAACCTGAATTTAGTTTGAAACCTGCTGCTGTAAGATTAAGTGAACTTCTCGGTAAAGAAGTTAAATTTGCTCCGGACTGCGTTGGACCTGAAGTAAAAACTATGGTTGAGAACTTAAATGAAGGTGACGTTCTCTTACTTGAAAATTTAAGGTACCATAAGCAGGAAGAAGAAAATGACGCTGAGTTTGCAAAACAATTAGCTGAACTTGGTGATGTCTATGTGAATGATGCATTCGGCAGTGCGCACCGGGCTCACGCATCAACAGAAGGTGTTACAAATTTTATTGATGTTTGTGCCGCCGGTTATCTGATGCAAAAGTAATTGGATTATCTTGGCAAAGCTGTTGCTGATCCTAAAAGACCATTCACGGCCATTTTAGGCGGAGCAAAAATTTCGGGTAAAATGTATGTAATCCAAGATT
>JAENZU010000269.1 GCA_016841125.1 Melioribacter sp.
GAGGTAAATCCAAGAATAGTAACTTTGGAATATGAACTTACACGCTTTTTATTTTTTCAGTTGGTTGAAGGAAACGATAAAACTTCCGGTTTTGATGCCATCATTAAATTTAATTGGTAGTTTCAATTTAGTGTTTTACTTTTTAAACCAATTGTTTAATATTTAAATAAAAATTCTCTTTAATTGTAATCTAAGTGCAGTATGAACAATAATTTATTTTTGAAGATTGAAAATCACGTTTCGAAGATTTTTGAAAATAAAATTAAAAATGAACTTTCTTTCCACAATCTTGGACACACAAAACAGGTTGTTAAGTTTGCTGCCAAGATAGCATCAAATTCAAAATGCACCGAAGAGGAAATTAAAATTGTTAAGATTGCAGCCTGGTTTCACGATGCCGGTTTTCTAAAAACTTATGAAGGGCACGAAGAGGAAAGCGTAAAAATTGCTGAAAAATTTTTAACTCAGGTTTCATTTAATTCTGAAGCAATAGAAAAAATAAAAACTCTCATTAGAGCCACACGTATTAAATATGAACCAAAAACAATTTGTGAAAAAGTAATTCGCGATGCCGATCTAGCTCACCTCGGAACGCAAATGTGCCCAATCAGACAAAGAGCATTAAAAAAAGAATTGGAGCGTGTATTGGAATTTTCATACACTGATATTGAGTGGCTGAAAATAAATATCAATTTTATGCAGGATCATGAATTCTATACTGATTATGCAAAGGAAAAATTCGGTCCTAAAAAGAATGAAAATTTACAAATGCTTAAAAACAAATTGAAACATTTAAATTAGAATTTATTTTCCGTTCCAAATTTTAACTGCTGCTTTTCTTTACCTTTTCCCAATTATCATCTTTACTTTGACAGCTTAAACAAAAAATTGCCGGCAGAGCAAAAAATGCTAAACGTATCTTCATTTTTCCCATCTCCAATTTATAAGAAACATAATTCTATAATTTTATAAATAAGACTCAATCCTAATTTGAAGATACGGAGTGTTGATTTTTATGTGACATGAAAATTATTTAAATTATATAACAATCAACTAAAAAGAGGAGCTAAAATGATCGATCAAATTAGAGAATATCTCGGGAATGAAGCTGATGATCTTTTGAATTACAAAGCTAAGTTTTCAAAAGACGAACTTCATTTGCCGGGCCCCGATTTTATTGACAGAATTTTTGTAAACTCAGACAGATCGCCAAATGTTTTGAGAAATTTACAATTGATCTTCAACACCGGCAGATTAGCCGGAACAGGATTCCTTTCAATACTGCCTGTTGATCAGGGTATAGAACATTCTGCAGGTGCATCTTTTGCACCGAACCCAATTTATTTTGATCCGGAGAATATTATTAAACTTGCAATCGAAGGCGGTTGCAATGCTGTTGCATCAACGCTGGGAGTTTTGGGATTTTGTTCGCGCAAATATGTTCACAAAATTCCATTTATCCTCAAGTTGAATCATAATGAACTTCTTACTTATCCAAATAAGTATGATCAGATAATGTTCGCAGGAGTAGAACAAGCTTACGATATGGGTGCTGCAGCGGTTGGAGCAACTATTTATTTCGGTTCCGAAGAAAGCTCTCGCCAGATAATTGAAGTGAGCGAAGCTTTTCAATATGCGCACGAACTTGGAATGGCAACAATTCTTTGGTGCTATTTAAGAAACCCTGAATTTAAGCAGGATAAAGATTACCACACCGCTGCCGATTTAACAGGGCAGGCTAATCATTTGGGTGTAACTATCCAGGCTGATATTATTAAACAAAAAGCCCCCACTAACAACGGCGGATTCAACGCAATTAAATTCGGAAAAACAAACAAAAAGGTTTATACCGATTTAACAACCGATCACCCGATTGATCTGACGCGCTACCAGGTTATTAACAATTATATGGGAAGAGCAGGTTTGATCAATAGCGGCGGAGCATCAGGCGAAAACGATTTTGCGGATGCATGTAAAACCGCAGTTATAAACAAACGTGCAGGCGGTATGGGTCTTATCTCCGGCAGAAAAGCATTTCAGCGCCCTATGAAAGAAGGCATTAAACTTTTAAATGTTATTCAGGATGTTTATCTTTCGAAAGATGTTAAAGTGGCTTAACAGATATTAAAACGGCTCCCGAAAAGGAGCCGTTTCTTTATTAATTTTACGGAAAAATCTATTCGAGGGAGAGGAGATAATCAGCAATTTTACCCAGGTCTTTCACATCCTTATTACCATAAGAGGGCATAATACTGTTATACTGAGCTTTGTAATTTTCAAATCTTTCATCCCCGCTGTAAGATGAAGGATTTCGGAGGTAGTTCAATAAGTTATCACGAGTCCAATATTCGCTGACGCCGTAAAGCGACGGGGCGAGTTTAGTTCCCCTCAAATCAGCACCATGGCACGAAGTACATGTAAAAGATGCTACTAAAGCTTTCCCGTCCAAAGATGCTGATTCTTCGGTCGAGCCGTCATAAAAATCTATATCCTCAATTACTGTATCGTCATTTTGAGTTACTTTTGAAAGCAGAAAAAGAGCAACAAATAAAACAAGAAAAGCGGCAACCCACTTTTGAGCATTAGTCATGTATATTTCCTTTAAATTTTGAGTCGTAAATTTAGTTTTAATTGATATAATTTCAAAATCAGTTTGCTTTTTCTACAAGAAATTGATCGTAGTAATCTTTGTAATTTAAAGTGGAATTATAAAGCGCTTTAGCAATAGCCATTTGTCCGGCGGCACTGTTCAGATATGCTTCATCAATTCTGTTAGAAAGAAATCCGGATTCGACGAGAACGCCTGGCATTGATGCGCCAACGAGCACATAAAATCCCGCTTGCTTAATTCCTCTTGAAGGAATTCTTACGTCTTTTGCCCAGCGTGAATTTAAAAGTTCAGCAAACTTCTCCGAATAACGCATATTGGCTGAATGTGCCATACTCACCAGGATAAAATTCTCATCGGTAAGTTCCTGATATTTTTTAGGGTCATCTTCATATTTGATTACGCTGTTCTCAAACTCGGCAATCGCAATAGCCTCTTGCGTTCTGCCGGGTCTCAGCAGGTAAACTTCAAATCCTCTGGTGTTGCTTGGTTTTTTTTGCAATGAATTGCAGTGAATGGAAATAAATAATTTACCATTTTTCTCGTTCGCTATTTTACCCCGTTTATAAAGTTCAACAAAGCTGTCGTCATCGCGGGTATAAACAACTTGAACGTTTGGTAAATTCTTTTTTATCAACTCGCCTAATTTTAGGGCGATTTTAAGATTAATATTTTTTTCATAAATACCGGTTACACCGATTGCGCCAACATCCTTTCCCCCATGTCCGGGGTCAATCACAACAACGTCGAACTGCCATTTATCTTTCTCAAGTTCGAGGTCTTTTGTATTTCCGGTTAATAATTTATTGTGAATAGTAATGAATATTTCGTTGGTAGAAGGATCTTGAAATGCCTCGGATGTAGAGTATCCGTCGGATAAAGAAAATTCCAATTGAATATTGCCGGCGATAGCTTTCTGAGTGATCTTCTTTACTAGCCCTGCCGGTTTTGTATTATCCAATAACGAAGGTTCCACAGAAACACCCGAAAGGAACAGATACAATTTCCCTTCGTTTATATTGCTGCTGTATTTATTTATTTTTCTTCCGGCATCAAGTTTAATTAATGTTCCGTTAGATTTTTCCTCAATGTTCATCCCAAAAATATCATAATCGGAACTAACAACCGGCGGTTTTGTATCCGGTACATCAATATTAATACCGGTATCCGGAATATCCTGTGCGATAATTGTAGTTTCAACAGGGCGGTTAGTAGTTGTTATATTTTTCTTGCCATCGTCTAAAATCAATTCGTTAGAGTAAGCTTGGCTTAAATATTTTGTTGAATAAACGGCGGGGATGAAAACATCATTATTATAATAGACCGATCTAACGGGCATTTGGAAAGTTTGCTGTGTGTTATCTACTTTTGCAGTTAAAACTACAAAAGGATTTCTTGCGGTAAATTTAATATTATAATCGTTGAATTTTAGCTCGACTTTCTGAGTCGATTCACTCAAATAAAAACTTCCATTTAAGGCTTTACTGATTTCTTTGCCGGAAATATAAGTAAGATTGTTTTTTACAATATAAGGTACGTATTTAATTTCACCGTTAACATTGACGGTCATTTTCAAAGTTCTTTGACCGGTTACAACGGAACTGACTATTAAAATGAATAACAGTGTTTTTACTAAATTTGAAATCATATAATGAAAAACTTTGATCAATTTGGTCTGTTAATATACTAACTTTATCAGATAAAATTTCTGTAATTCAACGGTACTCTTTAATAGGGCGTTCCGGACTCGCGACGGTTTTTTAAAGCTTCGGCATACCACTCAAACTCATCTAAAAATTTCTTTGTTCTCTTGTCAAATCTTTCGTCTGCGGGATTACCTTCTTTATCAAATGCTTCCTGAATTTTGGGAACCGGAAATAGGGAAGGAATTGAAGGAGTTCCGAGTTCGGATAAAAATGCCCGCAAATGTATTGCTGCTCTAATTCCGCCGAAGCTTCCGGCACTGTAACTCATTATTGCGGAAGGTTTGAAATGATACTCCTTTTGAAAATAATCCATCAAGTTTGTCAATGCCGGTGGAATAGTATGATTGTATTCACCTGAGACAATAATAAATCCATCCGAACCGGACAATATTTTTGACAATTCAGCCAGCGGCGGCGGCGCTTCTCCACTCGGATATTCCTTGAACATTTTATCAATTAGCGGAAGTTCATATTCAGCGGGATCAATTAAGGTTACAGAATTTCCGCGCTCTTCACATTTCTGTACAATATACTTTGCCGCTCTAATCCCTTTACGTGCGGATCTTACAGAACCATAAATAACAGTTATATTCATAAAATTACTTTTTCCTTTACATTTTGAATTGGTAAACCTACAAATGAAGTTAAGGAATTTCAACTGGATAATTATTTGACTTGCCTAAATTGAATTGACTATTAGGCAAAAATGAAATGTAATATTACTAAAAAGAGAATACAGACCAAGGCTTATAAATTTTGAGGGTATTAAATTTTTCTTATCTATTAAATATTACTTCAGTAAAACGCTTTTGCGGGACTCATGGAAAATATTATTTCCGCCTTCATTCAAAACGTCTATTCTGTAAATATAAACACCACTAGATAAGTTATAAGTCTCCGATGAAAAATTTTTAGCATAGCTGCCTGCATATTGATATTCATCTACAAGATGTGCGACCAGTTCTCCCTTCATATCGTAAGCGGATAATTTAACATGCCCGCCATTCTTTAAAGTATAGGCAATGGTAGTAGATGGGTTAAACGGATTGGGATAATTTTGCATAAGCTCAAATTCGGCTGGCAAAACATTATTTTCTACAGATGTTAATCGAGTATAAATAGTATCGGAGTATTCAGAATGACGATTAGCGAAAGTGGCTCTAACCCTATATGCGTAACTTTTACCCGGTTCAATACTTTGATCGACAAAGTAAGTTTCTCTTATGTAGTAACTG